>DASXSW010000566.1:0-16788 GCA_036505755.1 Binatia bacterium
TTACGACTAAATATTTGCTGAAACGGAGCGCCGCGGGGATGCTGCCTCGAAATATTATCTACCGGCAAAAAAGAGGCTTCGGCATCCCGCTCGCGAAATGGCTTACGACGGAGCTCAAGGATTTTATGTTGGATTATTTGAACGAGGATAGGATTCGGAAACAGGGCATCTTTCATTATCCGTCTGTCAAAAAGCTGATCGACGAACAGTTTGCGAAAACCAATGATCACCGCGAACCGCTGTGGACGCTGTTAGTTTTTCAGTCCTGGTACGAGCGCTATATCGCCCCTTCAACGCGGGCCAAGGTGAACTCCTGTGGCTGACACAGCCAGTTCGCAAAGATTAAAGCTTCTCAACGTCACCATCCTCCTGGGCATTTGCTTTCTGCTCTTGTTTTGGAATTTGGGCGTTGTGCCTTTTTTTTTGCGGGGTGAGTCGCGCGAGGGCCTGGTAGTTTCGGAAATGTACGCTACCGGGAATTGGATTCTGCCGGCGGTAAACGGAGATTATATTCCGTTCAAGCCGCCTTTGTTCCACTGGTTCGGAGTCATCACCGGGTATCCTTTCGGCGGGATCGACGAGTTTACGCTACGCCTTCCTTCTGCAATCTTCGCGGCCTTGGGCGTGCTGATGACCTATTTCACCGCTGGGCGTCTCTGGGGCGAACGCGCCGGCATGGTCGCGGGCACCGTGCTCGCGACCACAACTGAATGGTGGCAAGCCGGCACAAACACCCAAGTGGATATGACATTGGCATTCTTTATCGCCGCGGCTTGTTTGTACTTTTATTTTCTCTACAAACAACGCGACTTTGGCGTCGCGAAATCTTTAGGCCTGCCAATCCTTATGGGACTTGCCACTTTAGCGAAGGGGCCGATAGGGTTTTTGATTCCATCTCTGACAATTTTTGTTTTTCTCTGGCTGCGGCACGATTTACCCTTTGTAAAAAAACTTCATCCGTTTGCCAGCGCGGCGGTATTCCTTCTAGTAGCGGGGTCCTGGTATGGCTTGGCCCTGTGGCAAGGCGGCCCGGCATTTTTCTTCAGGCAGATCATCGATGAAAATTTTCGAACTGCCGCCGGCACCTATGGGCGACACCAGCCCATTTATTACTACTTTCCTGTTCTTCTCTTGAACACATTGCCTTGGAGTGTCTTCTTTCCTGCCATAGCGCTATTCATTTACCACCGACGCAGTCAATTGGCCGACGATCAGCTTTTGTTTCCTTTGATCTGGTTCGGCTGTGTATTTATTTTTTTCACGATCTCATTGGGAAAAAGGGGCGTCTATCTCCTCCCTCTATACCCGGCCGTCGCGCTGATTTTTGGCGCCTGGTGGAACAAACTCGAAGAAGGTCAAGTTCAGGGCAGCGGACTCACGTGCACCATCACCGCTCTACTGGCTTTCGGCTGCCTGCTTTCGTTCGTGATAATTTCGCTCTACTTTGCCGCAAACTATGGGTTGGCGAGTTACCGTCTCGTTGATCCATTGACGAGATCCAAGAATCTTTCTCATAGTCTACGCTTGCTCATACCACCTTCAACTCTCGTTGCGGCGTGCTTCGCGCTTTATGCAGCCGCGCTGTTTTATCTGATCTGGGCTCTTCTTAGAAAAGATTGGCGTGCCGCCTTCGCTTCCGTATCATCGGTGGCTATCGCGTTCACTCTGCTAATGAGGTTCGTCATTCTTCCACCGGTCGCATATGAGCGAACGATGAAGCCCTTCATGGCCCGGGTAGCCGAGAAAGTACATGCGCACGCGCCAATTTTTTTCTACCACGGCTTTGACTATGGCGCGGTTTTCTATGCCCGGCGCCACATCCCGTTGTTCACCAAAAAATACGCGGACATGAAACCGCCATTTTTTCTACTCATGTGGGAAGAAGAATGGAAGCGTATTGAAGAACGACCGTCCCTCAAGATGCTGGACATCAGCGAGGGTCGCGGTCTTGCGGGCAGACACCGGCTTGTGCTGGTGGAGCGTCAACCGGTTGCTACTTCATCGCCGGAGCTGTTACCGACGGACACCAAAAACTATCTCCCGGATAAGGACGCCGATTGAAGCGAGACCAAAAAACCGCAATCGAAGTCAACCAGAGAGTGATTCATTGTTTTCTGGCACCGGTTAACGTGGAAACAATGTCAAAAGCGGAATGCACGCCCACTTCAATGGTTTTTTGATTTGCTAACCACTCAGGCCGCCGAACACCGACGGCTCGAAGCAACGTTTCAGATCATTTACCGGCTGATCAACCCGTCGATGGACAATGCCCCCGCACCGCCCACTACAATAGCCATCGCCATCAGAAAGAGCGCCAGGGTGTATTCGATGCCGCTGCCTTTGCCGGGTCCTTGAGCCAGAAAGAAACCGCTGCTCCAATGGCTAAGAAACAACGCGAAGGCAATAAAAACTGCCAAGCAAAACGCCACCGGTCTGACGAGGAAGCCGAGCGTCATCGAAACCACCGTAGAGAGCTCGATCACCAAAGCAAAAACACCTATCGGCACCGGGACGTGATACTTGTCCCGCCAATTCGTCACCTGTGCTTTTGGTCCCTTACCCCCGTGCCAACCAAATGCGTGCTGCGTGCCGTGCATGAAAAACGTCAACGCTAAACCAAAGCGCAGAAAAACATACGAAAGGGAATTTTCCGTCTGAAATATCCAGTCCACTTCTGCCTCTCCTTCGCTATTTTTTGTCGGATAGATAATTTCGAATTGCGCACGCGCACGTTCCACCAGCGCCGACCATAGCAGAAGTCTGATGGCCGAAGCAAAATGGATACAGAATCAGGCCATCTCTTGACGCGCTTCGCCGCGGTATACTAATCGTTTCTTTAGGAATTTCTTTTGAAGCCATCCCCGACGGCGCTTGCGTCAGCGAACTTAGGATCGGGAATGAGCCATTGAATGCGAACGAACGATGGAGGGCCACCCTGATGCAAATCGTCGACGCCGACGGACATATCAACGATCATGCCTGCGGCGAGGAAATCGCTGCGTACATGCCCAAAGGCAATCAGATGGCAAAACTGTTTCCCGAGTTCGATCATCTGCACTTTCGTTATTTGAAACAAAACCGCCGCGCTACCGGCAATCCTTCGCCGGAGGATTGGAACCGATTTCTTGAAAAGACCGGCATTGGTTGGACCGTGCTCTACCCAACCGCGGGATTGGCTGTGGGAAGAATAATGGCCCCGGATTGGGCGGTGATCGCGTGCCGGGCGTATAACACCTGGCTTTATGAAAAGTTTCTCAGCAAGAACTCACGGCTCAAAGGCGTGGCTCTGATTCCCTTTCAAGATATCGACGCGGCGATTGTCGAGTTGCGACGCGCTGTGAAAGAGCTGGGCATGCTCGGCGGGATGTTGCCGTCCAACGGCGAAGCGATCCAGGGCCATTTAGGAAACAAAATTTACTGGCCGCTTTACGAAGAGGCGGAAAAAGCTCGGCTGCGCAATGGCCGTCCATGTCGGCTGCCTGCATCACATGGGTCTTGACTCGTTCAGCACTTATTATCCGGCGCACGCTCTTGGCCATCCCTTCAGCCTGATGATCCAGGCGTCGGCCATGCTCGCACACGGCGTATTCGATCGATTTCCCAAACTGCGCGTCGCCTTTCTCGAAGGCGGCGCCACGTGGGTGCCATTCATGATGGACCGCCTCGATCGTTCCTATCACGGCGGGCACGTGCAGCTTAATTTGGAAGGCGATCTGATCGGCGGACCGAAACAAGGCGAAAAAGCCAGCGATTATTTTAAGACGCAACTTCGTGCAGGTCGGATCTTCGTTGGATTCGATTGCGACGACGATGGTCTCGGCACGGCGGTAGCTAAAGGCGGGCGCCAATCGTTTCTCTTCGGTAGCGACTTCCCCCACGAAGTCTTCGACGCAGCCAAATGCCGCCACAAGATCGATGAGCTGCTCCAACGCGAGGATTTAACACAGGAAGACAAGGAAGCAGTCTTGGGTCAAAATGCCTTGAGATTTTATCGGCCTGCTCTGTGATGGGAATCACTACCAACCGGAATATCAGCGATTTTAATTCTATCCGGAGCTCTCGACGAACGCTTCTTCACGGGTCTTACTGAAAGCCGGAATTAAAACCGAGCACATGGCGAGTCCTGCCAAAGCCAATAACGTTGCGCTGATCGGCCGCTGCACGAAGACCCACGGGTTGCCACGTGAGATCAACATCGCGCGGCGCAGATACTCTTCCATCAAGGGGCCGAGGATAAACGCGAGCAGCATCGGCGCCGGCTCGCAGCCGATCTTGACGAACACGTAACCCAACAGGCCGAACAACGCCATGAGGTAGATATCGAACTCGCTGTTGTTCAGGCTGAACACGCCGATGCCACAGAAAACGAGAATTCCCGGATACAACAGTTGATAGGGAATCATGATCATCCGCACCCACATGCCGATTAATGGATAGTTAAGAACAATCAGGATAAGATTTCCGATCCACATCGACACGATCATTCCCCAAAAAAGCGCGGGTTGCTCGTTGATCACCGATGGTCCCGGTTGAATACCGTGAATGATCATCGCTCCAACCATCAGCGCACTGACGGGGTTGGATGGAATCCCCAAGGTGAGCAGGGGAATAAAAGATGTTTGCGCGCCGGCGTTGTTGGCCGACTCCGGCGCGGCGACGCCCTCGATGGCCCCCTTGCCGAACTGCGCGCGATTCTTCGATATCTTTTTTTCGATGGAATAGGCGGCAAAGGAACCCAAGATCGAACCGCTACCGGGAAGAATGCCCAATGCCGAGCCGATGACTGTGCCGCGCAGAATCGGCGCGACCATGCGCTTGAAGTCTTCGCGCGTAGGCCAGAGGCCGGTGATTTTAGTCACCATCACTGAACGCTCTTCTTCGTTTTCCAAATTGCGAATGATCTCGCCCAAACCGAACATTCCCATCGCGACCGTCACGAAGCCGATACCGTCGGCAAGTTCATAGATCCCAAAGGTGAATCGTTGCGTCCCGGAATTAACATCGGTCCCGATTAACCCAAGTAACAATCCCAGCACGACCATGCCTATGGCATGGAGCAACGAGCCCTGCGCGAGTACCACGGAGGCCACCAGGCCAAGGACCATCAGCGAGAAAAATTCCGCTGGTCCGAACTGAAGCGCGACCGCGGCAAGCGGCGGACCGAATCCGGCGATCAGAAACGTCGCGACGGTACCGGCGAAAAACGAACCGATGGCCGAAGCCGCAAGCGCTGCGCCCGCCCTGCCCTGCTTCGCCATTTGATAGCCGTCCAGAGTCGTGACGACGGACGCCGCTTCTCCAGGAAGGTTCACAAGAATGGAAGTCGTCGAGCCGCCGTACTGAGAGCCGTAGTAGATCCCAGCGAGCATGATCAATGCGGATACCGGCGGCAAGACGAATGTCACGGGCAAGAGCATCGCGATCGTGGCGGTGGGCCCGAGACCCGGCAAGACGCCGATGGCGGTGCCGAGGAAAACGCCAACAAAGCAGTAGAACAAGTTGGCCAGACTAGCGGCCGTTTGTAGTCCCAACAGAAGATGACCCAGTAATTCCATGGCTATTGCCCCGTTTACCGTTCTTTGTGTTCAACCACCGAACCACGGACCGACGATCGGCAACGGAATGCCCAAGCCTTTGAGAAAAACCAGAACGCAAAAAATTGTAAGGCCCACTGCCATTATCAATGTCGGACGCCAGCGAAACCGCGTGCTCGCATAAGCGCTGATGATGACGAGCAACGGTAAGGCTATCGCCAAACCGGCGCCGCGCACGACAATGCCGAACAGCAGCACCGAAGCGCTGACCAGCGCGAGTCCTTTGAACGCGAACGTCCCGATCGGGGCTCCATGCGAAATGAAAGATCGGATCACCGAAATGGCGCCGATGATCAAGAGCAGGCCGCCCAGAATGGTGGGAAAGTAGGCGGGACCCATCTTGCCTCCCGTCCCCATGCCGTAGTCCCTGGCGATGAGGACGGCGCTCGAGCCAAAAAAGATATAGATCAGGCCGGTCCAGAAATCTTTGGTGCTGCGGATCACTGAGCAACCTATTCCCTTCGATTAGCGATGGGCACTGAAACTGACTAACGCGGCTTGTACAACAACTCGTGGAAAAAGAAAAGGCCGGGATGACCCCGGCCTCCTTTCTCTGTCATTAAAACGCGCGATGCGATCAATCGGCATAGACGCCGGCTTTTTTGATGATCGGCCCCCACTTGTCGATCTCGGCCTTTAGGTGGGCGCGGTGCGCTTCAGGGGTGGCGCGTTTTTCCTCCACTGGTTCGGTGCCGAGATCAGCATAGCGCTGTTTCACTGTGGCGTCCTTAAGTCCCTCCTGCAGCGCTTTAGTGAGCGTAGCCACAACAGGTTTAGGCGTGCCCTTAGGAGCGTACAGCGCATGCCAGATCGATACTTCAAAGTTAGGCAACCCGGCCTCATGCATTGTCGGTACATTCGGTAGGGATTTCACACGTGTTTTGGTCGTTACGCCGTAAACCTTGATCTTTCCACCTTTTATCTGGCTTGTGGTGTTGGTGGTCTGGTCGCACATGAAGTCCACTTGGCCGCCCAGAAGATCATTCATTGCGGGGGCTGTGCCTTTGTAGGGAACAGTTGTGAGGTCCGTCTCGATTGCTGTCATAAAGAGCATGCCGCACAGATGCGACGCGGCACCCAGCCCAGCGTTGGCGTAAGTTACTTTGTCTTTGTTCTTTTTCACATAGGCGATCAGTTCCTTGAGATCCTTGGCCGGAAAATCATTCCGCGCCACCAGCGTCATGGGCACCTCGTTGATCAGGCCAATGTGCTCAAAGTCGGTCATTGGGTTATACGGAAGTTTTCGATAGAGTGCCGGAGCGGTGGCCATACCGATATGATGTATCAAGATCGTGTAGCCGTCACGTGCCGCATGTGCCACCCGGTTGCCGGCGATGGTTCCACCGGCGCCACCAACATTTTCTACAATCACCTGTTGCTTGAGAACTTTGGTCATCGGCACGCCGAGCACTCGCGCTACCGTATCCGTCGGTCCGCCCGCAGCGAAAGGTACCACCATAGTGATCACCTTATTTGGATACTCCTGCGCGCTCACCGGCGACGTACCTAACAGGACAACGCACACGAGAAGTCCGCAGAACCTTCTGATCATAAAGTCCTCCTCTTTTGTTCCGCCATACCAAGCAGGTACAGCTGATCTCCATCAAAGTACCCCCTTAGCCCATTGTTATTTTTCTTGCAACGGAGCCTTTTTCCATAACCGAACGTACGGTGCAACCGCAATGCCACCCAAAAACTTTGACGCGTCCTGGTTGAGCCTAATTCAAGACTCCCAAGAATGAGAATTTCACCCGCGGATTTTTGTCAAAATTTCAGAACTTCTCCCCTTGACCATCCCTGGCTATTGTTTAGGGTGCCTCCGCTTAAGAAGCTAGCTCGGCCCAGGTCCATTAACCGAATAACCGAAAGGAGACGTTATGCCTGAGGAACTCAAGGAAGCTTATCGCGAGTACCAAGACGGAAAGATCTCACGGCGGGAATTCATGCAGAAAGCGATCGTAATCACGGGAAGCCTTGCAGCCGCGAACAGTTTGTTGGCGGCTTTGGGTCCGGCCGGACCAGCGTCGGCACAGGTTTTCTTCTCCCAGCGACCCTGCGATCTTGACCCATAACGTCGAGTATCAAGGGAAAGCGGGAGCCGTGTTCGGTTACCTGGCCCGACCTGTCAAGGCAGGAAAATATCCCGGCATCATCGTGATCCATGAAAATCAGGGGCTGACCGATCACATTCGCGACATCGCGCGCCGGCTCGCGAAGGCGGGATACGTCGCGCTTGCCCCGGACTTTCTTTCGCGACAGGGCGGCACTGTGAAAGCCAATCCAACGGGCGGCGGCCTTTCCAATATCCGCGAGTTGGCTCCTTGGCAGACCGTGGCAGAGGATGTCGAATCTGGATACAAGTACCTCAATGTACTTCCCGATGTTCGTGCCGATAAGCAAGCGCTGATTGGATTTTGCTGGGGCGGCGAAATGACATTTGCGGCGGCAACCAAGATCAAAACATTGGACGCGACGATTGTTTTCTACGGCCGCAGTCCAAGTCCGCTGGATTTGGTGAAAGATATTCAAGCGCCGGTTATGGCGCACTACGGCGAGAAAGACGAAGGCGTTAATAAGGGCATCGATGAAACGGTAACGGCCATGAAGAAATACAACAAAGTTTACGATTACAAAATCTACCCCGGCGCCCAACACGCTTTTAACAACGATGCCAATCCCAGCCGCTATCACGCCCAGGCGGCGAAAGAAGCATGGGATCGGACGCTGAGTTTCTTAAAGAAAACTCTGCAAGTCTGATTGCCGGGGGTCAATTCCTACGCGGCCAGCGGCTGCATATTGGCTTGCCGGACCCGCTCGCTGATTGATTACAAGAGTCCTTTGCATGAAAGCAGAGGTGACCAGTGATTCATCCGCGGAAAATTCCGTCATGGGCTACGATTTTTGGGTTGCTCGTCGTTTTTGTTTCGCCCGGCGATAGCCAAGAGCTCAAAAAAGTTCGGATGGGCTATCCCGCCTTCAGTCTGACCTTTCTTACGTTCTTCGTTGCCAAAGACGCGGGCATTTATAAAAAGCATGGCCTCGACGTCGATATGGTCCAGTTGGCCGGCGCCGTGCAAACATCGGCTCTGGTTGCAGGCGAGATTGACTACCTAACGGGCATTACTAGTCCGCTCGTCGCCGCCGCGCGGGGCTTGCCCTTCAAGGGCATCATGGTCACTCACGAAAAAACGCTTTTCTGGATCATCGCCCGTCCGGATATCCGGCGCATGGAAGATTTGATCGGCAAAACTATCGCAGTGGACCGGCTAGCAACACTGCAAGACATCGTCGCCCACGATCTCGTAAAGAGAAAAGGATTAATCCCGACCACGTGACCTTCATTCAAACCGGCTCGGTCTCTAACAGCGTTCAGTTACTGAGCCAGGGAAGCGTGGCCGCTGCTCTGCTCTCCTTGCCGCATAATTTCGTGATGACGCAAAAGGGTTATCGGGAACTCGCCTCAGCGCTGGAATTTAACCAGCGCTCGGCCTCCGGCGGCATCGCGACCCGCGAAGCCAAACTGAAGCAGGACCCCACTCAAGTGAAAGCCGTGATCCGAGCGACCTTCGAGGCCATGGATTTCAACCGTAAAGAAAAACCCTGGATGGTCAACTATATTCAGAATAAATGGAAGCTCACACCCAAAGTCGCCGAGGAGTCGTATCGTACTTGGTTAAGCGGTTTTACCTCGGACGGCAAGATTCCGCTCAAAGATCTCCAGGAAATTTATGATACGGCCCTTGCGTCACAATTGATTCCGACGGCGGTGCCCGTGCCGAAAGTAATGGATTATACGTTGCTGGAAGAAGTGTTAAAGGAAAGAAGATGATTTGGGGCAAAAAAAGAGTACGATATGGCAAGCCAAGCGTTTGTTGATTCAGTGATCAAGGAAATCATTCAACCGGTGTTGATCAACTGACGACTCTGCCCTGTTTCACCGAGCTGCCCTCCGGCAGTTGTCGGTAAAACGGCTGCAAGGGTGGGTGGACGCTCCAGCAGTGCCGGAAAATTGGAGCGTTTGGAGTAATGAAAACGACGAGTAACGGATTTTCAGCACTCCAAGCGCCCTTCACTGCAGTATTCCAGCATTCCATTATTCCATTCCCCATACGCGCCCAAGTTTCGACTTCCGATTAGATTCTTTCACGGAGAATCCGAATATTTCTCGTATACGAGCTAATTGATCGCGCCGGCTCGAGATGGCTCCCCGCCATCCTGGCACTTTTGACCGAATATCTCGGCGACACGAGAGACCCGGTCGCCGCTGCACCCGATTAACCGCGCATTCTTTCTGACAACCAATGACAGCCGATACATTCTGACCGCATTTATTCTCCGGCACGGCTTCTGCTCTCTAAGAAAAACATCCGACGGAAGTTCAAATATCGCTTTGACGAGCGAAAGATGATCGATGACGGGACAGTATGTCGGATGAATAGATTGATCGTCTAAAAAGAAAAAGTAAGGAGGGACGGATATGAATGAGACAAATACGGAATTAGGAAAGCCGAGTTATTGGCAGCTGATTTTTTTGCAAAGCAAAGTCAACGGCGCAGCATACAACGGTGAAAAGCTTCCCGGCCGCAATTGGGATTGGCCGAAAGACACTTACTTTCAGCGTCGTTTGCGACGTGTCAAATTTTTCCAGCCTGCTGACAGCTCCAAGATGAATTAGTTAGCCGCTTCCCGCGCTGCCTCCTTCAGCACAGCTCCCACGGGACAGCGGCTGCCACTGAGCCCCCCGTCACGCTCAGTGGCAAGAGGCCAGACCCCCAAAAGTCTGGCCTCTTTTTTTGGCCCGGCCGTGTCGACTAACTTACCCGCAACTTGATTGAGGCGCAGTTCCTTAATTTGTAATCGGCGGCGACCCAGATCAGTGCATCAACTGAATAGTTCTTTCTGCCATTTTTTTAGTAACGTCTGCTGCCGCTCGACACTGATCTCGGCAGCGGGTGGGAACCTGTCGCGCCACTCAAAGGGCCGGCAAGCATCGATGATCATGCGTGAGCTAAGGCCTTTGCGCTCACGCGGAATGATCGGGTCCAAAGGACCGCTCCAGCAACGCTACCCGGGCCATGCACGACAAGCAGGTTTAGTAGCAAGCCAATGTCAAGGCGCAGCCTATTTGGGGCGATATGTAGTGGTCGTCCGACGACGATATCGATGCCTACGATATCAACGATGTGTTGTGGGCCATGTGCAGCCGCGCCGATCCGGTGGACGCTACCGAGATTCTGCGCCGCTTGGCGAATCGCTATGACGGTTAAAAAACGCCGGAAGTAACTAGCGACGGCTTTTACATCCGGCACGCCGGCCTTTTCCACTTGGTCGCGAATATATGCGGCGCGCAGCAGTTCGAAACACTGCTCGGCGCGTGCGGTCGGACGATATTCCGGCGACGCGGTGATGATCGGATCATTACGATGATAAAGCCGATGCACTTTGATGAGCGGCTCGAATTTTTCACCGCTGGCATAATAGCCGGTCCATTCGCTGAACGGTCCTTCTTCTTTGCCCTGGTCTGGAAGAAATTCGCCTTCGATCGCGATCTCAGCGTATGCGGGAATGGGCAATCCGGTGAATTCTCCTTGAACAACTTCCACCGGTTCTCGCTTAATGCCGCCGACGGCGTCAAATTCGCTTCTGCCGTAGGGCTCTGGGCGGGTAGCGATCATGTGCAGTAACGGGTCAACGCCGAAGCAGGCGACTACCGGGCATGCCTTGCCGCGATCGAAATATTTTTGCCGGTGCATCCTGCCGTGTTTACCCGGAGAAATATTCATCCCCATGGTGTTACGGTCGTGAACCATGACCCGATAACAACCGACATTGACCCAGCCTTCTTCGGGATCGCGCGTGATCACCACATGCCCTGTGCCGATGTAACGGCCGCCATCGCGCTCGTGCCAAAACGGGACGGGAAACTTGAAGAGATCGACGTCGTCATCTTTGAAAACATTTTCCATTACCGGGCCCGAAGAAACGGCCACCGGCGGTATCGATACGGGCTTCGCCAACCGCTCGCGCCAGGCTTGAATGAAGCCCTCACGCGTAATATCGAGCGGTAAATTGGTCGTCAGCGCCGAGCGTTTAAGGCTTTCAAAAAAGCCGACGAGAATTCTGTAGCCCGCCGGATAGTCTTTGATGCGGTCGAAAAGCAGCGCCGGGCTATTTTCCTTGTGCTTCGACGCGAGCACCGAAAGCGCGCCGATCTCGAGATGCCAGTCGGCGCCTTCGACGACTTTGAGCTCGCCCATCTCGTCGACTCTTTGAATCCATTCCCTAACGTCTTTGTAGGCCATCGCTTCCCTCCGGTTCGAAAGAACTACGAATTTGTCCTCGGCTTTGCAAGCCCGCAGCCAAATTTTGACCCAACGATCATGAAACTTCGGATGAGAACAAAGTTTTTGCCGTTCCTGCGCGCCACCCGCGCCTTCAAAACCGAAAAGGCCGGTTTCATCGCCTTCGCCCAAAAAAAATACAGCTACTCCAAAGATCTGCTGGAAGAGGCCTATAAATACCTGGTTAACGCTTTATCGCAGGACGGCTTCGTCGACGATAGGGCGCTACGAGCCGCCATCGACGAAGCCAAAACGCTCGCCAAAATCACCAAACCCATCAATCAGTCGGAAGTCGTCGATTACAGCTTCTTGCGCGCCGCGGTGAAAAAATGAGCCTCGAATTTTGCATTGCGAGTTAATTTGAAAGCTGACCAATTTATTTCATCGCTTCGACGGCTAGCGAAAAATCAAAAATCTTTTCCGTGGGAATGGCCTCTTTGATCCGTAATGCTTCCCGGCCAATTTCGACAATCTCTTTCGCTGCATCCGCGCTCAAGCGACCGCCGGGAAGCACAAACGATGCGTCGTCGTCGTACATCCGCCGCGCCAGCTGGGCGTCTTTGAAGCCGAGACGTTTCTGAATATAGGGAATCATAATCTCGGGATTATCCTGATAGAATTTGAGCCCGCGGTTCCAAGCTCGAAGGAAGCGCACGAGTCTTTCTCGCTTCTGTTTGATGTGAGTGTCCGTCGAAACTACGCCGGTCTGCAGATAACGCATATGATCGCGCCCACGGCCGAATAGTTTGTAGCCTTGATCGAGCGCCAAATAAACCGCTGGAGGCGCCATCATCGCGCCGGCAACCCTGCCGGAATATAGCGATTGCAGACGCGCCGGCGTGTCCATGCTGAGTAACGTGACGTCTTTTTGCGCGTCGAGCCCTTTGGCTTGAAGAATCCGCCGGGTCATCACTGCGGCGGTGCCGTCCAGTGAACCGACGGCGATTGATTTTCCTTTCATGTCCGCTGGATTTTGGATCGCCGCGTTAACGATCAACTCGTGTACTGGCCGCTCCCGTGTGACGGAGATGATTTTGACCGGCACGCCGCGTAGGGCCGCCGAAAAACCGCTCCCGGCATGACAGGTCACATCGATTTCACCTGACATCAGACTGCTTATGCCGATGATGCCGCGCACCACCAAAACTTGTAGATCCAAACCTTCTTGCGTGAAAAATCCTTTCTCGTGGCCGAAATAGAGCGGAACGTAACTCAACGTCGGTCCGGGAATGCTGATATAGAAACGATCCGCCGCGCCGACATGGCCAGCGATCAAGGATAAGACGAGCAGAACAGCAGCAAAGAATTCCCGACTGCGCGTCATAGTGCCTCCAATCATACCGAGATAGCTAATCCCATCCTACTTGCGTTGCGACTCTGTAAAGGGTTCGACGGCATAGACAATGCGTCCGCCAACCAGAGTCAGCACCGACTCGAGCGAGCGGATCTGGTCTTCTTGGACAGTGAGGTAGTCCCCGTTGAGCACCGCGAGATCGGCCAACTTGCCGACCTCGATCGAGCCCTTCCGCCCTTCGTCGAAGGTAAACCACGCGCTGCCGATCGTGTAAAGCCGCAGCGCCTCCTCGCGAGTCAAGTTTTGACTTTGGTTTCGAATCTTCGAACCGGCAACGGTCTTACCCGTGATCAGCCACCACAGTGAAAGCATCGGCGAGTAACTCGCCGAGCGAAACGCGTCGGTGCCGGCGCCTATTGCAATACCAGACTCGATCATCGTGCGCAGCGGGGGCGCGTTGCGCGCCTTGTCCAATCCCCAAAGCTCCACCGTGCGCTCGCCCGTCAACGCCATGCGATCTTGCACCGCGATGCCGCCGCCGAGTTTCTTTATCCGGGCGATCGTCGCCGTCGTCGCATCCTCCAATTGCACAAATGCGATACGCTGGGGCGATAACGGCGTTGCGGCATTGACTTCGTCGAGCACCTCGAGCAACTGCCGCGCCGTGTTGTCCTCGGCCGCGCGAAGATGAAAGCCGTATCTCTCCCCGGTGAATAATCGTAGCATCCGGCGAATCTTTTCCTTCGCTTCAGTCGTAATCGTCACGCCCATCGGATTGGGGGTCAGTTCGGGGTTGCCCACAGCGCGAACAAATCCGTCGCCAAATCCGACGAAGCGAAACATATCGCTTTGCTGGAATTTCTTGATCTCGTCGGCCGTCATCTTTAGCTGCTCAAGTTCGTCGCCGTCGTCGGCTGCGAGGTAAATATTTACCCGCAATGTCAGATCACTGGAGCGCGCCATCTCAGCGAGCAATCGCCTGTGGGCGAAGCTCACATTGCCGGTTTGCAGGTCGCCGACGGAAGTGACGCCCACGCGATTGAGCTCGCGAAAACAATTACGAATGCTCTGGTGAATCTTGTCGAGAGAAAGACCGGGGATTTTATTGTAGGCATATTCCCAAGCCGTCGCGCCTTGCAACCATCCGGTAAGCTCGCCGGTGTTTGGATTGCGTTCAAATGTTCCGCTCGCCGGGGCGGGTGTCTTGGAAGTAATTCCAACCGCGTTAAGAGCCGCGCTATTGAGCAACGCGCCCTGGTCCAAGTACTGAACGTAGACGGGGTGGTTCGGCGCGAGCTCGTCAAGCTCGGCGCGACTGGGAAAGCGCCTCTCTGCGAACTGCGTCGGAACCCAGCCACCGCCGACGACGATCCAGCTTCCCGGCGGTTTTGCTTTTGCCGCCTCAGCAATTTGTTTCATGCCGCCAGCGAGCGAGCGTATACGTTCCCAGTGCAGTTCGGCGTCCCAGTTCAAACCGGCCTCGGTTGCATGAATACGCGAGTCAATTAATCCGGGAATGACCGTGCGTCCGCCAAGATCGATGACCTGCGTGCGGCGAGCAGTCAAAACGCGCACGTCACGGTCACTGCCAACCGCGACAAAGCGCCCATCCCTGATGGCGACCGCCTGCTTGATCGAGAAGTCACGGTCAACTGTGATAATTTTCCCGTTGCGCAATACCAGATCGGCAGGAGCCGGTACGGCCAGGGAACGCTCAAAGTCAACTTCATGGCTGCCGCTACAGGCTGCGAAGGCTAGCAACAAAAGCATTTCAGCGAGTCGTTTCAAGCTTGGTTTCATTCGTTCTTCTCGAGAGCAGTCGGATTCTACCTTCGGCCGGAGCCCATTGCGAGAGCCGCGAATAATTTTGCAGATGAGATTGAATCACTGCACGAACGATTTCCCTATGCGGCAGTCGATACGCCGCCTTTCGGTTGCTTTGCTCCGATGATTGAAGTTATAGTCCCAGAAAATTTAGCGACTTGCTTGCCAAGACAGTGACGCGCGATCGTGAAAAACGCTGCCGTTAAATTGAGGTGAATTATGAAACCGGTGCAACTTTTTTGCTGGCATTTCATGGCCTATCCTTATCTCGCCCGCGATTTCGACGAGAAAGAATACACCGGCTGGGTCACCGTGCCCAACAGCCTGTGGGACAACAATAAGGCTCGCGGTTTGTATCAAGAATACATTGACCAGTTAGCCTACGCCGATGAGTTGGGCTTCGACGGCATGGTGCTCAACGAACATCATCAAAATATTTATGGCTTGATGCCCTCTCCCAACATCATTGCTTCGGCACTGACCCAACGATCTTCGCACGGCAAAATCGTCATTCTCGGCAATCTCCTGCCGCTACACATGAATCCGATGCGCGTCGCCGAAGAGTACGCCATGCTTGATCAGATGAGCAACGGCCGTTTGATCGCCGGGTTCGCGCCCGGCGGCGGACCCGAGACTTTCAATTACGACGTGCCCTCGGCCAATACGCGGGAGAAATTCTGGGAGGCCGCTGATTTAATCGTGCGCTCATGGACCGAGGACGGCCCCTTCGCGCACGAGGGCCGCTATTTTCCGCTGCGCTACGTCAATCTCTGGCCCAAGCCATTGCAACAACCCTTCCCGCCCGTCTGGATTCCTGGTTCGCGCAGCCCGTCGACGATGGCCGAGGTGGCCAAGCGCGGTTACTGTTATTTTCTTTCCTCGCGCAGCCATGGTGGCGAAACTCACAGAGCGCAGCAGGAGTTCGCGGCTGTGCTGGAAAAACATGGAGACAAGTACCATCCGTTCCGCTTTGGCATCTTGATGTCGACCTATGTTGGCGAAACGGATCAGCAAGCGCGCGAAGAATGCGAAGAGGGAGTCTGGTACTTTCTGAAGAATTGTTTGAAAGGCCATCTGCGGCGCGAAGGCCGCCAACTTACTTACGGCCCCGGCGTTCCCTATATCCCGGCGGTGGCCTGGCGCGAGTATCTCAAGGGCTACACACCGGGCCGAAAACTTTTGGGCGACGTGGAAAATTGGGAAGAGCTCGACGCCTCGCAGTCGATCATCGTCGGCAGCCCGGAGACCGTTACCCGGCGCATTCAAAATCTCATCGAGAAAGCCAAGGTTGGCAATCTCTTGATTCAATTCCAGCTCGGAAACATGCCGGATCATCTAGCGCGCAAGAGCATGAAGCTGTTTGCTGAAAAAGTCGCGCCGGCGCTGCGCCATGACTCTCTGAAGCAGTTCACGACGGAGTATCCCGGCGTCAACGTCGAATCATCGGCGGAGGCACTTCATTGAGCGGGCGCATCATCGATGTCAACGGACGTAAAGTCTGGCTATTGGAACACGGCAACGGCGCCCCTCTGCTCTATCTTCATGGTTTCGCCGACGTTCATTCGGTAAAAGAAAACTGGCTGCCGTTTCACGAGAAATTAGCGCAACACTCCCGCGTCATCGCGCCGGCTCACCCCGGCTGCGGCCAGACCGATGAAAACAAGGACATCGACGTCATCGAAGACGTTGTCTTTCACTATCTCGAAGTTTTAGATGCGCTGCAGCTTACGCAGTT
>DASXSW010000567.1:0-20513 GCA_036505755.1 Binatia bacterium
GCGGCGCGCTTTTTTGAACGCACGCTCAAAGAATCTCTGGAGGGGCGTTGTCCCGCCGACATCATGCTGCTCAATCGCCAGCAGGCCGAGGCTTTGAAACAACGCGGATTGCTTGAGCCCTATCGCTCGCCCGAAGCTCAATCTTTCCCGGATCGTGCCCAGGACTCGGACGGGTTTGGTGCGCAAGTATTCATGGTTCCTTTCAGCCTGGCTTACCATAGCCAGAAGCTCGCTCCACAAGACGTCCCCACGATCTACGAAGCACTTCTCCATCCGCGCTGGAAAGGTCAATTGCTTTTTCCCGATCCGCGGTTGAGCGGAAGCGGTTGCGGCTGGTATGCGATCATGAAGGATGAGATGGGCGAGGAACTTTTACGCCGTCTGGCGGCTCAAGAACTGATCTGCACACGGCACGCTGAGGAGCGCCTCGCGGCAGGAGACGGCAGTATTTTGTTGGCGGCGATGGTGGATCGCATCGAGAAACTGAAACTCAAAGGCGCGCCGGTGGAGTGGATTCCGATGCCGGTTATGATGATCGCCGGACCTCATGCCGTGCTGTTTCGCGATGCGCCGCATCCCGAAGAGGGAAAACGGCTGATCGACTTCTTTCTGTCGGAGGCCGGTCAGACGATCATGAGCCGTTATCATATTCCCAACCGACCCGGGATCAGTATGAGAGATCCGATATTTGCCACTGAGCTGGAGCGCCTTGCGGGCTGCAGATTGGCGACGTTTAGCTCCCATCACGGTAGAGATTACGAAATAAACCAGGCGAGATGCGTCGAGCTGTTCGCTCGGGGCAGTTGAAGGAAGGATTCATGGAAGGAAGATACGGCGCAATTGTCATTCAGGCCAGAGTAAAGGAATGCTTCAATCGGCAAGATGTCATCGACAATCTAGCGCGGGCCTGCAAAGTAACTCATACCTCGGTGCGCCATCCCTACTTTGGTCATCATGTCCAGAACCAATTGGTTGCCTTCGATACCCACGCGCATAATCACGCATATTCCGTCAAGGAGATGATTGATAAAATCGCCATTCAGATTCCTGGTGAAGAAACTCGACTGATCAGCGACGCCGCCAAGAGGGATCAAGTCTACATTGCTACCTCGGCCCTCGAATACGACGCGAAGTTCAAAGAGACTTTCTTCACTTGCTTTTTTATCGTCGATCCCGACGGTGAAGTCGTTTACAAATACCGAAAAATCCATACCCATCCAGGGACGGAAAAAACTCTGAGCCCCTACGACGTCATGGACAAATATTACGAGCTCTATGGTCGGGGCAAAACTCGCCTGGAAACATTTTTTCCGGTCGCCGAAACTCCTCTAGGGAAAATCGGCACGCTCATCGCCCACGATCGAATCTACCCCGAAGCGGCTCGCGCCATGGCGCTAAACGGAGCGGAGATCCTGATTCTCGGTCCTCAGCCCGAGCCTTCAGTAGCCAGCGGGCGCTGGGAAACGATGAATCGCGCGCGAGCCTTTGAGAACATGATCTATGTCATGGCTGCCAATTATGGAGAATTCATCTCGGAAGAGAGAGTCACTCAACGGTGGGCCGGTCACTCGATGATCGTCGACTTCAATGGACAGATTATTGGAGCATCGCCTTATCCTGGAGAGGCGGCCTGCGCCGCTCTAATTGACATTGAAGCGCTGCGGCAGAGGCGCGCCGATCCCCATGATTCACCTCTTGCGGAATTGCGGACTGATCTCTATCGCGAAATCTATGCACGCGATATCTACCGCAAAAATCGCTACACAAATTCGGTCCCCGGCGAGACTCGTGATGAGAGACTCAGCCTTTTTTCCACAATTTATGAAAAGCTCGTCGATCAGAAAATTTACATCAAACCTAAACCGTAAAGTCAGTAGATCGAGGTTTTGATCATGCGGAGGCGAAGAAAGAAGTGCGTTCTCTTGACGTTCTTGTTTATTTTCGGCACCGCATCCAGTGGTGCTGGCGCTACCGGAAGCCCGGCTCTCGAGAAGTCCAAACAAGAGGCCGAAGCCAAAGGCTACATCTTTATCAATAGCCGTGACCAAATTGTCGCAGCGGCCAGGAAGGAAGGGAAGATGCGCGCCCTCAGTGGTCTCGATCCGGAGACCATCAAGGCGATGGCGAGCGCGTTCAGAAAAAAATATCCGTTTCTTGATGTTCGTGTAGAGGAAATCGAAGGAACCGACGCTTACCAGAGGTTTGTGCTGCAGCTGCAAGCCGGTGGGGTAAAAGGCTGGGATGCGACGTTTATTCCGATTGATTTTTATAGGGAGTATCAGCCCTTTCAGAAAAAGTTTGACATCTTGGAAATGGCTAAACAGGGAGTGCTTCAGATTCATCCCGGCATGATCCAGCCAATTGATAGGAATATCATCGGAACGTCAAGTGTCATTCAGGTCATAGCCTACAATCGAAAGCTGCTTCCGGACGCCAAGGTTCCGGATAGCTGGGACGATTTCCTCAAGCCCGAGTTCAAAGGCAAGAAATTTTTGGCGGATATTCGGCCCTTCCCGCTCGCTTGTCTTGTGCCCCTATGGGGATTGGAGAAAACGCTCGAGTTTTCCCGAAAGCTGGCGGCACAGGAGCCTCTGTGGGTCAGGGGAGCTTCCCGACTCATTGTGGCGATGATTGCAGGGGAATATTCCCTCTTCATGGGACCTAATTTTAATTCCGTTAAGAGGGCGGAGAGCCGAGACAAGACGGGCAGCCTCGGCCTCAAGGCAGTGGAGCCGATTCCAACCAGAATCGCCAGGGCGGACGCGGTGCTCAATACAGCGGACAATCCCCATGCCGCGTTGCTGTGGCTGGAGTTCCACGCTTCCGCCGAAGCTCAGGAAATCATGGACAAGGTAACGCCTTATCAGGCGTCCATTTACCACTCGGGTTCTGCGACGGCGCGCATCACGCAAGGAAAGAAAGTATCGATGGTGGACTGGAGTCATTTCCACAGGATGAGAGAGTACGAAGAGAAAATTGTTGAGGCCCTCGGCTTTCCACGGGCTCAGGTTAAAGAGTGAGTTGATTGTGACGCATGCAACGCCATGGCTGAAGCGCGCGGCTCTGACGTTAGAAATCCTGATGAGCCCGAGGAAGATAGCAGTAGGGGCCATAGGAGAATTCGGGTAGTGGTTCAGTTAGAGTGCGCTACGAACGTTCAGGTCGAGAAAGATTCCTCGCTTCCGCTCGGAATGACAACAAACTATTGATCTGTCATCTCGAACGAAGTGAGAGATCTTGGGCTAACTGAACACCACCCAAAATTCCAGCAGAAGACCGCTCAAATCACCGTGGCAACGGAGGTGTGACGTGGAGAAGTTGATTATTTTTGCTGCGCTGGGTTATCCGGGTTCAGCTAATCCTTCTCTGCCCGCGATCCCTGCGACCTGGGAGGAGTTGGTCGAGTCCGCGGTGGCGGCGCGTGCGGCCGGCGCAAGCATTGTTCACTTCCATGGGCCGCACGATGAACAAGGAAAGATCATCCCTGACCGTTGGGGACGTCTGGCTGAAGAGATCCGCAAGCGCTGCGATGTGTTGATCGATTTCGGCCAGGCCGGCGCGCCGTGGGAAGAGCGCAAGCCGTTGCTTCAGTTGGGTGCCGGGAAACCGGATTTCTTCGCCGTGTCGCTTACCAACCATGACTATCGGCGACGTCACCCGGATCGCGGCGACTACGACGTCTACTACTCCCACACCAGACAGGAATTAGAGGAATATGCCCGCTCTTGCGTAGAGCACGGAGTGAAACCTCACTGGGAAATTTGGCACGCCGGCGGTTTGTGGAATTTCGAATATTTGGCAAAACAAGGACTGGTGGAAAAGCCTTATTGGTTGGAGTTGTTGTTCGGCACTCCGGGCGGCACCTGGTCTCCGCCGACGTTGGAAGAGATCAGTCACCGGATTAACACTCTTCCCGCCGATTCCATTTACTCAGTGACCGCGCGCGGAACTGCCGGCCCGATGGGGCAAACTCGCATGCTTGCATTCGTCATCATCAAGGGCGGACACGTGCGGCTCGGCACGCAGGATATTCCTTATTACGCCGAGGGAGTGCCCGCCAAGAGTAACGCGCAGCTCATCGAGCGCATCGCTCGTATTGCCACCGAGCTCGGGAGGGAAATTGCCACGCCGGATGATGTTCGCAAGATTCTGGGCTTGCCTCAGCAACGGCTCCAAAGTTAATGAGACCGGCTTGAAGAGAATCCTCGACAACCGCTCCGATTGGGTAGAGACCTCCTGATCATCGGAAGCGAGGTCACTTTTTATTGGGTAGTGGTTCATTTTCAATCCGCCATAACTCTTAAAATCGAGAAAGATTCCTCGCTTTGCTCGGAATGACAACTACATAAGCCATGTGTCATCTCGAACAAAGTGAGAGATCTTTCCCAAACTGCACCACTACCTTTTATTGACACCGGGCGTATTTTTTACATTATTCGCTTTAAAGATGCGGCATAGTCTTCCGTGCTGAAAGGAGGCGAGAAAACCATGGAGAAAGAAACAAAAGAAGAAGGTCTTTCTCGAAGAAGCTTCTTAATGGGGCTCGGAGGCGGGGCGATAGGTACGGTCGCTTTAGCAGGTGCGGCAATGCCAGAGCGGAATTACATTGGAGCCAATACATCGTGGGTGGACGTCGGTGAAGGCACCCGAGCCTTCTTGACAGCGCCGCAGCAAGGCAAGGCACCATTTAGGGCTGTCATCCTGGGCCATGAGCGTTATGGGCTAGTGCAACACACCCTCGATCTCGCGGCCAAGTTTGCCGCTTACGGATATATCTGCGTCGCTCCTGACATGGCCTCCCATTGGAAAGGAGATAAGGCGGCCCTAAACCGTGGGGACGCCCGCTTAACTCTCACTGCGGACCAGATCAAATATTACATGGGCAAAGGCCTGGACTATCTTCTGGCGCAGCCTCAAGTGGACAAGACACGTGTTGCTGCCATGGGCGTGTGCCAGAGCGGTGACTATCCCTTGCTCCTGAACAGCGTGCGCAAAGAGGTCGCCGCAAACCTTATCTTCTATGGCGGTGTTAATATCGGAGAGGACGTCATTGCTACGGTAACAGCGCCCATCCTCGGTGTCTTCGGCGAGGCGGATCACGTGATCTCATTAGATGCCGTGCACAAGTTTCGGGGCAACCTGGAGCGGCACAGAAAGAGTTATGATTTCAAGGTATTCGCCGAAATGCCCCACGGCTGGCTCAACGACACGATGCCGGGGCGTTATCGACAGGCACAATCAGAGGCGGCCTGGGCAATGATGATCGATTTCTTGAACCGAGTATACGCGGGCGCCTACCCAGTTGGACGAGTGCGCTCGCGCTTCGATTCGGACATCAATGTCGATTACGACTTCAAGAAGAACGTTCGGCTCGAATGATCGCAATCGGTGGCGGTCCCGTTAAGTCGCCTTGAGGTACTTCGCAGTAACCTGCTGAAGAGGGAACACCTCGCCGCGGAGCACGTTTCTAATGATTCTCAAGGCGCATTCCTGTGCCCCCGGCGGTTCCTTCTCGCGGTGGACCATCGTGCAGTCTTCCACGATGACAACCTTATAGCGGTATTGATGCGCGTCGGCGGCCGTCCAGAGCACCGTATTGTCCGTCGATGCGCCGGCAATGAGAACCATATCGCAGCCCATGGTGCGCAACGTGTAATCGAGATCGTTCTGGAAGAAACCGCTCAAAAAACGCTTGTAAATAAGGATATCCTTGTTAATGGGCTGAAGCTCTTGAATGACGTTCAAATTGTCCGAGCCCACCATCATGGCCGGTTGCCCAGGCAGATTATCAGTCGGCCGGCGCATACTATTGACATGAATCACCTGGACCTTGGCTGCGTAGGCGGCATCTTTGAGCTGTCTCACCCTGGCCACCATGTCGTAGCCAAAGCTTCCCGGCTTCCAGCCATAGCCATTCGCCATGTCGAGAATTATCACTACTGGCTTCTTAGGCGTCTGATCTGCCATCTTGCTTTCCTCCCTGATCGTTCCTGATCTTTGCTCAGCGCCTTGGGCCCTTCCCCCGGAGGGATTTAGAAACGACATCAAGGGAAGCGCAAGGCTGGCGAGCGAGATCCCTTGCAACACTGCGCGCCGCGACACGGTCTCTCCTTCGATAGCCGGCTTCTGTTTTTTTTTGGCCATAGAAAGAACCGGAATGCCGATTTAGGTCAGCCGGAGAATATTCAAATTCGTTTCCGCGCTTGGTTGCGCGCGGGTTCCACGGGTTCTGCGGCGGGACAGTATCCGATGGCAAGCTCGAGCGCAACACGCAGATGGTTTTTCATTTTCCCGCCGCAAGTTGCAGTGAGCTGGCCGCCGAGATCAAAACGGCAGTAGCTTCGCCGGTGTCTCTAACAACATCGTATGAATCTGATCCTCCGACACACCACCTTTCAGCAGCTTGGGGACGAAATTTCGTAGGAGATGAGCATAAGTATGTTCTTGGGTCCCGCGCTGCACGAGTCCGACGCTCCAGCCGTTGGTATCGTTAGCCAAAACGATCTGATTTAAGAAACCGGACCGGATCATTTCCACTACCAGTTCGACTCTTTTCTCATCAGGCATGGCGTAGGCGGCCGAAGACCATCCTTCGGTGCCGATGTGGTCGTAGCCGATGTAGAAACCTTTCCGTGCGAGCTCTTTGTCGCGCTCCAGATCCAAAGCATAGGCCGCGTCCAGGTGGCTGATGATCACCCGAGTTGGATCGGCGCCCTCATCTAGCAGTACCTCCGCCTGCCTTTTCGCAAACTGTGTCCCATGAGTAACAATGGCTGCTCCCGTCCGCCTCGAGGCGCAAGCGGCCGCACGGTAAGTCATCTCCTCAAGCCGGGTGAAGCGATCGCCGCTATTGCCGACTTTGATCACGCCCGCTTTAATCGTGGTGGTGCCCATTCCTTGGGTGAGTTCTCTGACGAAAAGCTCGGTGTGATAGTCGATGCCTCTTTCGGCAAAGTAGGGAAGACCTTTGCGCTCGGCCCAGAAGCCGGTGCAAGCTACGATATTAACTTTGGTGTAACGGGAGAGGCAGACATAGAACTCGATATCGCGACCGATACCGATGCCGGACACATCGACGACGCTGCCGCCGCCGGCGGCTTTGAAATCGAGCAGATCGTTATAGATCTTCTCGAACACGCGCGGCGCGTCGAAGTGTTGTCTTGCCTCCGGGGAATATTCCCACCCAGGTGTGGAGAAGAGGATATGCTCGTGAAGACTCGTCATGCCAAGCTGGCGAGGATGAATCGGACCCAGTACGGTATTCACTTGCGCCATCGTTCCTCCTTGGTAATCCAACAAAATATTGTTTTTTTGCCAATCCCCTCCAGCGCAGGCTATGCTATATTTGCCTTTCAAATGAAGTCAAGAAAAAGTATCGAACACCGTTCCATAGAACACCCATGACAGGAGAGCTCCGATGAGGAGATCGAAACACAGCGCGTTTTTCTGTTTATTCATGGTTGCCCTCTTCTTGAAACCACTGCCCTTGTGGTCCCAAAGCGGTATCGATTCAAAGCTTGTTGAAGCGGCAAAAAAGGAGCGCGAAGTCGTCTGGTATACTACTACAAGCCTGGAGACCAGCAAAATAATTGTCGATCAGTTTCAGAGAAAATTCCCTGTCGTCAATGTGGCCCTCTATCGCACGGGTGTTGCGCCGCTGATCAGCAGGGTGCTGATCGAGGCGCGCGCGGGGAAATACGACTGGGATGTGTTATCCGGCGGAGGCGAGCTGTTTTCTCCCGTGGCGGATAAAGGACTGATCGCGCAATATCGTTCGCCGGAGGCGAGAATGATTGACGACGATTTGGTGGACAAGCAAGGTTATTGGACAGCGTACACCGTGACCACCTTTGTTTTGGGTTTCAACACCAAGATGGTGAAGAAACAAGATGTTCCAAAAACTTATGAGGCACTACTTGATCTTAAATGGAAGGGTCAAAAAATTGGCGTAGACACGTCAGCGGGAATCCTCCATGCGCTCATGCCGGTGTGGGGAAAAGAAAAAGCGATCTCTTACTTTCGCCAACTTGCGGCTCAGAATCCCGTTCCGAAAGATAGCACGTCGCTGATGGCTCAACTGCTGAGCGCCGGGGAGATGCCGCTTGCTGTGGGTTCGGCTCATCTCTACGAACTCTTCAGCCGGAAAGGGGCGCCGGTAGATTGGGTTCCTCTGGAGCCTGCGGTGGTGCGAGTCATACCCACAACGTTAGGCGCGAAGGCGCGCCACCCCAACGCGGCGAAGCTCTTGTATGACTACCTCATCGCAAGAGAGGGGCAGGAAATCATAAAGTCATTCAACAGAGTACCGGTGCGTAAAGATGTTCTTCCAGATCCTCCTAGGCTCCTCCACGGCTATAAGCGCGTGATGATGTACCCGGAGCTGTACAAGAACCTTCCCGAGACCCAGAAGATTTACAATGAGATTTTCGGTTTGCGGTAGGAAGTTTTGGGTTTTTAGTTAGTCGCCGGAGTTGTGCTGCTCACCGCACCGAGGGATTTAGTGACGCAAGTTTTTCATAAAGGTCGGCCCTTGACCTTGTCAACCGGTCTAGTCCTGTCTGCCTCATGGATGACCGTCTTTGCAGTTGCGCCTCGATAGAGAGCGGTCCTCGTGGTCCCGCCTTGAAGGACTGAGCCCTATTAAAAATTTTCGTGTGAATTTTGGATTGCGGACTCGGAAAGAGATGACTCGCGTGAATACGCAAAACGCGCCAAATGACGGGCCAGGCCCGTCATTTCGAGTGAATGCGAGGGATCTAAGAAAGATTTCTCCCTTCAGTCGAAATGACAGGCATATTTTTCTTTGCGAGCTCGGGGCGAAACTCAAAACCTGTTCTGAGCGATGTCGAAGGATCCGAAATTCGAAACAAATTTAAATGACCAAAAAAACAATTCCGAGCAAGCCCGGAGGGACGAGTCGCGCGGGATGAAAGAGTGTCGAGTGACAAGTGACTAGGAATTTCCTATCGGCCCTCCCGCTGGATTCTGTTGAGCGACTGCCTGGCGTCCCTTTGACTTTGCTCAGGACATGCTTGGCGTGGCAAACTTTGTTGCAGTCGTTCCGTTGAAAAATTTGAAAAGTAAGTATTTAAGGTTTGGACTTCTCCAACAGCTCCGCTGCCCGCTCTCTCACATCTTTATTCGAATCCGCCATACCTCTACGCACGGACTCGATATCTTTGCGCTCCGCGAGAGCTTCGAGCACTTCGATGCGAAACTCGGGAGTGCGGTCATTCAGCCCTCGTCTGATCATTTGCGTGGCCAACGAGCCTTTTTTGCCCGTTAGGGCGGAAAGCGCGGCTTCTTTTACCTCGGGGCTTGGATCGGCCAGCATATCGCCTAAAGCCACGATGCTCTTTGAGTCGTCGGAGTCTTCTAACTCTGCGATGGCGGCAAGCTTCGACTGAACACGGCTGTCTACTGTCTTCTGTTTCAACGCCTTCTGCTCGCGCTCGGCTTTAAGCGGGTCCTTTTCAGCGCGGTCAAACCGCCCCTCGAAGCCCTTTGTCGGCTGCGGTCCCTTGTCAACCTGCCTCTGGGAGATCTCGACTCCGGGCGGCAGGATCAGTACCTGTGACAAACGATTTCCCGAATAAAGGAAGGCGTAATTCAGATCTCTCAGAACCTCTTGAAAGGCGCGCGTAGGAAGAACGCTTTTCAAGTCGATGGAAAGTGGCCTTTCAGCCGCTTTGGTATCCTTGAGCTCGACGGCAATGCCGCTCTTTTTTTCCATCTCACTGAGCAGCTCCTTGAGCGGCACGTTAGTCGCTTTGACGCTCATCCGTCCGTTTTGAAATTCCACCAGCGGCTTGCTTCTCGGCGGGCTCTTTGCGGGCGGGTCACTGGCCGCAGCCAGCACTAGAGAGATTAACGAAATCACTAGAATTTTCATAAGTCCCCCAGAGCATCGGTTTGAATGGAATCTCCGGGACTCGAAGTAATAGTGTGCGCGCTTCGAGCCTACTGGAAGAGCTTCCTGAAAGTCTCGTTGACCTCCGCTTCTTTTTGTCCCAGGTCAATGTCGGTCATCAGTAGTTTGTGCTGCTTGAGTATTTTGCCGTACTTTGAATCGACATCGTCGCGAATCGGCACGCGGCCATACTGGTTGATGACTTCCTGGCCTTCCTTCGAGAGCAACCATTCGATAAACAGCTTAGCGGAGTTGGGATTGTTCGGCCGCGAGGGCAGCGAGGCGGCGACGGTGTAGGTTATCACCGGCTCGAGGCCGAGCCAGTCCACCGGCGCACCCTTGGTCTTTAGGTCTTCGATCGAATATTCGTAGACGCCGGCGGCGACCGGAAATTCTCCCGCTGCCAGCAGTTGCAGAACCAGCGTGTTGCCGTCGCGCACCGAGGGATTTAGCGCCGCGAGCTTTTCCATGAACGGTCGGCCCTTGAGCTTGAGCAACATGGCAAACCATTCGATCTTGTTGGAATCGATCGCGATGGCATTTTTCCACCGCGGGTTCAAAAGCTCGTCGTAATTTTTCGGAGCGTCGGCCCGTTTGACTTGGCGGCTGTTGTAACCCAAAAGGGTTCCGCTGGCATACACCGAAGTCCACAGACCTTCGGGATCCTTGTACTGAGCGGGCAACGAAGCAGATTCAAGGGGGACATACTTGCTCAACGCTCCGCGCTTTTTGAGTATGTTCGTTTCGATAACGCTGGTGTGAATGATATCCGCGATATGCTGTTTAGCCTGCTCTTCGAACAAGATTTTGCTGACGAGTTTTTGTTTGCCGGTGCGAAAGAACTCGGTTTTGATGAACGGATATTTTTTGTTGAACGCCGTGAAGTACATTTGCAATTGCGGCGCGGTCGCGGACGCGTAGACGACGAGCTTGCCTTCTTTCTTGGCGCCGGCGATGAGCTGCTCCTGAGTCTGGGCTGACGCTGAGGGCGGTGCCGCAAGGAGAATACTTAAACATACAACGATAGCTATGAGGCTGTGCATGACTCCTCCGTTTCGGGACAAGGTAGAAAGACGGAGCCAGTCTGTCAACGACGGTGAATGGCACCATCTCGCTAGTGTCCCAGTAGTTTGTCAAACAGTTCATTCCGTTTTCCGGTCATACCGGCCCTTCGGCTATGCTCAGGATAGACTCCAGACGGTATCCAGTAGGGGCAGGTTTCAAACCTGCCCCTACACTAGAATTCCGGAACACCACCCGGACCCCTAGCTTACGTCGCCGCCCAGCGATTCGACAAAGTTGAGTTTTTCCATTAGGATTAAGAAAAAATTGTGAGGTAGAAAAGCCCATGGCAGCCCCCGAATTCGTTTATCAAGATCCGCTCCCGCTCGAAAAAGACACCACCAAGTATCGACTGTTGACGAAAGATTACGTGTCGGTGACGAAGTTCGACGGCAAAGAGATCTTGAAGATCGAACCGGAGGCATTGACCTTGCTGGCGAGTGTGGCGATTCGCGATGTTTCGTTCCTCTTGCGCACCGCGCATCTGGAAAAAGTCGCGGCTATTCTCAAGGACCCGCAGGCTTCCGATAACGACCGGTATGTAGCGCTCGCGATGCTGCGCAATGCGGATACGTCGTCGAAAGGCATCCTGCCGTTTTGCCAAGACACGGGCACAGCGACTATTTTTGCCAAGAAGGGCCAGCAGGTTTGGACCGGCGTAAAAGACGAGGAGTATCTCGCCAAGGGAGCTTACAAAACCTACACGGAAGAAAACCTGCGCTATTCGCAGACGGCCCCGCTCAACATGTACGAAGAAGTCGATACGGGAACCAACTTGCCCGCGCAGATCGATATCATGGCAACGGAAGGCGTGGAATATCAATTTCTCTTCGTCACCAAGGGAGGAGGTTCGGCCAATAAGAGCACGCTCTACCAGGAAACCAAGGCGCTGCTCAATCCGACGAGTCTGGAAAAATTTCTCACTGAGAAAATGAAGACTCTCGGAACGGCTGGCTGTCCGCCTTATCATCTTGTCTTCGTCGTCGGCGGGACTTCAGCCGAAGCATGCATGAAGACAGTGAAGCTCGCGACGACGGGCTACCTGGATCATCTGCCGACGACCGGTAACGTGCATGGGCGCGCCTTCCGCGACGTTGCTTTGGAAAATAGGATGCTGGAGCAGGCCTACAAGTCCGGTTACGGCGCGCAATTCGGCGGCAAATATTTCGCTTTGGACGTTCGCATCGTTCGGCTGCCGCGTCACGGCGCTTCTTGCCCGGTGGGCATGGGCGTTTCTTGCTCGGCGGATCGCAATGCCAAAGCAAAGATCAACAAAGACGGCGTCTGGCTCGAAGAGCTGGAGCGCGAGCCGGGACGGCTCATTCCAGAAGAGTATCGCGGCAAGGTCGTGAGCAACGTAGTCAAAGTCGATCTCAATCGGCCGATGAACGAGATTCTCGCCCAGCTCAGCAAGTATCCTGTCACGACTCAGCTATCACTCACGGGCACCATGGTCGTGGCGCGCGATATCGCCCACGCAAAGCTCAAAGAAAGAGTCGATCGCGGCGAAGGTTTGCCGCAGTATTTAAAAGATCATCCGGTTTATTATGCGGGTCCCGCCAAGACACCGGAAGGCATGCCCTCCGGCTCGTTCGGTCCGACGACGGCGGGACGGATGGATTCCTACGTGGATCTCTTTCAGTCGCTCGGCGGCTCGATGATCACGCTCGCCAAAGGCAATCGCAGCCAGCAGGTCACCGACGCGTGCAAAAAATACGGCGGCTTTTATCTCGGCTCTATCGGCGGGCCGGCGGCGATACTGGCGAAAGAGAACATCAAGAAAGTCGAAGTGCTCGAGTATCCCGAATTAGGCATGGAAGCGATCTGGAAGATCGAGGTGGAAGATTTTCCGGCGTTTATACTCGTCGACGATAAAGGCAACGACTTCTTCAAGCAGATTCTGCACTAAACAAAGCCTAGTGCACCACAGAGGCCTAGCGCGGAGGTTTTTGCTTCAATATCATCTTTCTCCGCGCCCTCAGCGCCTCTGTGGTGAAATGTTATAAAAAGTTTTCCAATTCGAATCGATCTGCGTTCACCGAACGGCCTTCGATGCGCACGTAGTCGCCGTTGCGCAGATGATTGAACTGCTCGGTCACTGAGCGCGGCGCGTTGAACGCGACAGAGACCACGATCAAGCGATTGCGCTGGTCGCGAATTTCAAATGTTCCACGACGCGCATCGACGTATTCAACGCGTCCTTCGGCGCGGTCCAACCGCCCGCGGCCGCCGCCGCTGCTGTAGCCGCGATCCTGGACGCTTTCTCTGACTGTAATTGAATCGGTGAAATCGCGGCCATCGCGGTCCCTTTGAACCCGTGCCGCGACGTAGTCGCCACGCTCCAAATTGTCGACCGAATAATTGCGTTGCTGATAGACGACTTGGGTATTATTATCGTAACGAACGATTGATGTACGGCCAGAGTCTGTGCGTATCTCGATCTCCCGCGCTCGCGTATCGACGTGCTGAACCTCACCGACAATGTCATTGGAGCTGCCGTAATCTCCCAGCCCGTCCACATGGCCCAACTCATGGCAGCCAGTTAAAGCCAAACTGGCTAGAGATAATAAACCGAATAGCCGTGATGCTAGGTACATTTTAAGCCTCCTTATTCCGCTATCTCCGTCCACAGGCTAATGGCTTGGACGACCGCCCGCCTAAGGGAATTCAAGAGATTTGTCACAGCCTCACAAAGTCGTTATATTTTCGCTTTCTTTCGTCCAGTTGTCGAGGACTACTTTAAGCCTAACGGCGCTTTTGCCAATTGTCTGATTTATTTGACGGTTGACCTCGAATAGAGTTACGTTGCGGTCTGTGACACAGGAGGGAATGCATCATGCCGACCATCGATGCCGACGCCCACGTAATCGAGAGCGAGCGGACATGGGATTACGTTGAAAATCCGCGATACAAACCGCAACTGACCATGCCCAATAGCGGCGGTCCGCAGTACTGGATGATCGACGGCAAGGCATTTCGGCGAGGCGTCAATGTCGACCCAACGCTGTCAGAGGCGGATCGTGAGATGCGCGATATCGGCGCCCGCTTGAGGCACATGGACGAGCTCGATATCGATATTCAGGTTCTCTATCCGTCGCTTTTTCTTAGGCCCCTGACCTCGAAACCCGAAGTCGAGAAGGCGATCTGCCAGAGCTATAATCGGTGGTTGATCGATATTTGCAACCAATCGCACGGGCGGCTCCGCTGGATCGCGACGGTGCCAATGCTCGATATGCCCGACGCCGTGGATGAAATCCGGTTTGCCAAGGCCAACGGCGCTTGCGGCATCTTCAGCCGCGGCCTGATCGCCGACAAGCGGCTCAGCCATCCGTTTTTTGATCCGCTCTATGCCGAGGCCGAGAAGGCCAATCTGCCTTTCTGCGTGCACGCTTCGACGGGTAATTTCGATTGGGTCGATCTTTTCGACGGGGAAAGCGGTTTCAGCCGGTTCAAGATGCCGGTGCTTTCCGCTTTTCATTCCATCGTCCACGACGGTATCCCGAAAAAATTTCCCGCACTGCGCTTCGGCTTCATCGAAGTGCGCGCGCAATGGGTTCCTTATCTATGCATCGAGATCGCCCGGCGCTTCGAGCGCAGCGAAGAGCAACGCGAGAAAAACATTATTCGCGATAATCATGTCTACGTGGCCTGCCAGACCGACGACGACCTGCCGTACATTCTTAAATATTCCGGAGAAGACAATATCGTGATCGGTTCCGACTATGGGCATAAGGACACGTCGGCAGAGATCGAGGCTTTGCGCACCTTGAAACGCAAGGGCGACGTCGATCCTAGGGTGATCGATAAAATTCTCTACGACAATGCCAAGGCGTTGTATGGGTTGTAGAGGTGTCGGGTTTCAAGCAGGTGGCGCGGGAGTTGGGGAAATGGCGGCCAATCGGAATCGGGTACGACCGTGCAGTTGGCAACTTTGCTGCCTACAAACTATAAAGCCTTGCCGCGTTTTCACCCATGATTTTCGCCTTTAGACCGTCTGAGAGATCCTTGCGCTCCATGACTTCCTCGACGGTGTGCGGGAACTTCGAATCACTGTGATTGTAGTCAGTGGCAAAGACTAATCGCTCGTCACCGACGAATTCCGCGACGTACGGCAACATCTTTTCATCCATCTCGAAGGCATAGAACATTTGCCCGCTTTTCATATATTCGCTCGGCGGTTTCTTCAGCCACGGCACCGTCGGCTGGAGAAACTCAAAGTGTTCGTCGAGCCGTTCCATCCAGTAGGGCACCCAGCCGCAGCCGGCTTCCATGAAGGCGAACTTCAGGCGCGGAAATCTTTCCAATAACCCGCCGGCGACAACGCAGAGCGAAGCGATCATCTGCTCGAACGGGTGCGCCATGGCGTGCGTATAGAAAGGGTGATCAAAGCGTTCGGTTGCCGCCGGAACGCCGTCACCGGCGCCGACATGAATGCACACCGGGACGTTGAGCTGCTCGGCTTCAGCGAAGAACGGAAACAGATCAGGATCGTCGAGGTTCTTTTTCGACGCCGATATCGGCGGTGCGGCGACGGCGACAAATTTGAGGTCCTGAACAGCGCGCCGAAGCTCCTTCACCGCTTCCGGTGGATCTTGGATGGCGACCGCGGCGACGCCTTTGAGCCGGCGTGGATCGGCTTTGCAATAATCCGCCAGCCAGTTGTTGTAGACGCGCGCGATGGCGCAAGCCAAATCTTTATCTTCGACGAACGGCAGGCTCAAGAATGGTGATGTACCGAAAAGCACAGCCGCATCGATGCCCTCGAGGTCCATGTCTTTCAATCGCTGCACCGGATCGACCATCCCTGTCGTCGGCTGCGGTTGACGGCTACGAGGCGCGCCTACAAAGCTGCAGCCCTTGCCCACAGGCTTTGGTGTTAACTTTCCGTCGATCATTATAAAACTATATCCGCGGTTATCCGTGACGGGCCTCGGTGCGCGCGCGCGGTAAGGTTCTTCAAGCAAATCCGCCCACGGGATATTTTTCTCCAAAACATGTCCATCGGCATCGATAATGCGCATATACTCAAACTCCTCGTTTAAGCTGTTTTAATGCTTACCAGTACCAGAAAGCGCCGAGTCTTCTCAAGGGATAATCGTTCACACAAAGATGCCGATTGACAACATAAACCCTCGCGATTAGCTTCGCCCGTGGGAGGCGTTTTATGAAGAAGCTCGAAAAACTTTGGGTCATGGTCGGTATTATTTGTGCGGCTTCCGGAGCCATGGCTCAGCAGCGAGGCAAGTCGGCCAAGGTGATCAAGGATGCGGTCTCGTGTAACGAATTCGCTTTGCCCCTAAAACAGTCGATGGGCCAGGCTGTGGGAGTAGAGCAATGTTTGATCCTGTCCGAAGAAACCGTGTTCAATATCAAAGGTCACAAATTCCGCCGCGTCGAGCTGTGGCTCACTGGTGCGGTTGAGGGCTGGGCGTCACGGGAAAAGGGATCACGCGCGATTTATTTCACCGATGGCCCCGATTTCGTATTGGCGCAGTCCGGCCTTACCGGTCCACGTTCCCGCGGTATTGGCAAATATGAAGGTTCGACAGGGCACGGCCTGACAATTTTTTATCCAGAAGATGTGCGCAACTGGAACGGCAAGTTGTACATCACTGCGCATGGGGCAGGCTCTTACGGCGCAGTCGGCGCACTGATCCCGCGAGATCTGACCAGCAAATTCAACACGCTCACGGGAGTGAATCGCTACATCGGTCTAATGATCGACAAGGGTTATGCGGTTGCTCACACCCTGAGATCTTCGGATCGTACGCGCGGCGACGTTTTCATCACGCTGGAGGACGGATCGACGGTTAGCAATTATAATCTGAGTTCGCACGCCGGTTTGATTACCTCGTGGGCGCAGCTCGCGCGGTCGCTGATTACCAAAAGGGTGGGGTCCGGTCCGAAAAAAATATATTTTTACGGACACTCCGCCGGTGGATTTTTGGGCCGCCAAATCAACTATCAGCCCGGCGCCAATCTGGACGCCGATGGCAAGCCATTTTTCGATGGATTTTTGTTGGATGACGCCGGCGGCGGCCTTTGGTTGCCGAAATTGATGGTGGATAACAAGGATGTATTATTTACCACCAACGAAGAGCGTGCTCGATTTGCTAAACAGATCGATGTTACACATATGCTTTACGCAGGCGAGACGGAGGACTATTTGCAAAATAAGCGCGAGAATGCGCGCCTGCTCCGTGCAAAGGGCTTAGGAGCGAAGCACCGGCTGTACGAGATTCGCGGCGTGAGCCACTTCGATGCCGGGCAGATTTCCCGACCCGACCTGGTGAACCAAACTCTGGATCTCGGCGGAATCTTCGACGCGCTGATCGATCGACTGGATGAGTGGGTGGAAAAAAGCATCGCACCGACGCCGACCAAAGCGGATGCAGCCGAATTGGCGGACAAGAACGGCGGCGGTTCGAATCATCACACTGCCGCGGCGTTACCTGAAGTCGCCTGTCCGATGGGAGTTTATTTCGCCTTTCCACCCCAATTGGATCCGGGGCGTCGAGGCGGGCAAGAGACGGCTTTTGCCACCTTCGACGGGACCAACTTGGAGCCTCTGGATGGGCGCGAAGTTTATGTCGACATGAATGGCAACGGCATGCGCGATAAACGGGAAAGTCTCACCCAAGCGTGGCAAAGGCTGGGACTGCTCAAGCCGGGCCAGCAGATGACTTCTACAGCCTATCAAAGTTGCGTGAAGGAGACCGCGACCAAGTTAGTCAAACAAGGCCTGCTGCCGGCAAAAGTCGGCGAATACTACGTAGACAAAGCTTCGAGGACGCGCTTGCTGAACTAGCGCAACGGGACGACCGCTTGCAAGGCGTTGTGAGCGGACGGCTTATTTGACCTGGCCGGGAAAAAGCTTTGAAGCATAGTCACGATTGACCTCGCGAATCAGCGTGTTGTCATAGAAACGCTTCAGATCGAGCTCGGCAGCTTTCGCCACCGTCGACTGCTCCAGGACGATTCTGATCGCTTCCGGATCCACCGTCATGTCTTTGTTCCAAACTTTTACGCCTTCCTGATAACTTTCTTCTAAAAGTTTGCTGTCGGTTATTTTGCTGCTCTGGGCGAGTATCTTATGAGCATATGGCGGATCGTCGAGGCAGCGTTTCACGCCGTCGAGATAGCCCATCAGGAAAACCTTTAACGTGTTGGGGTTCTTTTGCACGAAAGAGCGCGCGACCCCGGTGCCCGGTCCGATGATTTTGAGTCCCTTTTCGTAGTAATCGATGATCACCGCAAATCCTTTGCTGCGCGCCATTTCGGTCTGGGGCGGCGTGACAATCAAACCATCGGCATTGCCCACGAGGAAAGTGGACAGCGCGTCAGCCGGACCTTTGTGGTAGAGGAGCTTGACGTCTTTGCCGATTTCCATGCCGCGCTCTTTGGCGCTTATGCGCATGGCGATTTCGCCGAAGGCTCCGACAGAAGTGGTCGCCACGGACTTGCCGCGCAAGCCCTCGAACGTGGTCAATCCTTTTTGCCCGAACAGAGCCAGCGTGCTGCGGTCCACGCTGGCAGCGATGTAGATGAGATCCGAACCCGCCACGTTGGCGTGAATCGTTGCGGTGCCGCCCTGGTAAATGTCGACCTGACCGGAGAGGAGCGCCTGCGCGGAGGCCGTGGCGCTGAGTATACTGGTGTTGACTGTTACGCCCCGTTTACTGAAATAACCCGCTTCGTTCGCCAGGATGATCGGCAAATAGAGTGGGCCAGTGGCTGCGATGGCAACTTCGAGGCGGGGTTTTTCCGGCTTTAAGTCCGGGCCTTGAGCCGCGCGACTCGAGGACGATGCGAAAAACAACGCTGCGATAGCGACGCAGAGGAATTTGGTCGCTACTCTCCGGGCATGGCATTTCATTTCTATTCTCTCCCTTGGTAGAAGCTTGGCCTGTTCAGCTTACTTGGGCGCGAGCATGGCCGCCAGCTTCGATACCATGGGCGGCGGCAGCTTGAAGAGATCGTCAACGATCTTTTTCACTTCTTCACCCGTAAGCGGGTTGATGTCGATGTTGATTTTTTTGGCTTCCGCGACGAAATCCGGATCGACCAGAGTTTTGGCGAAGGCGCCGCGTAAAATCTGCAGCCTGTCTTTGGGCGTGCGCGGCGCGGTGACGTACACTCGCACGATCGCGGCGGAATCTATGGCGCCGGCTTTTAGGAGCTGGCGCGCCTCGGCAGTTTTCGCAAGATCGAGAGCGAGAGACGCGTTGGGAAGGTCGGGAATTTTTTTCGCTGTCACTTGCAAGACGACGTTGACTTCGCCGGATTGAAATCCTTTGGCCCAGGCCGCTTTCATCGATTCCCAGGCCCAGCAGGCGCCGTGCAACTCGCCACCGTCGGCCGCCAAACGCATTTCCGCCGTGCCTTTGTAGCCTTCGACCAATTGGATCGGCAAATCCAAAGTGGCTTTGATGGCGCGGACCGTGTCGCTGGTGCTGTTTCCCGGACCAAGGCCACCGAGCTTGATCGGCGTCTTGGAAGCGTACCAGTGATCCATGTTGGTGACGCCGCTTTCCTTGCGCAGAGCGCACACCGTACTGTCCTGAACCGGCACGCCGATAAACTCCAGCTCGCGCACGTCGAAGTCGATGCCCTTCAGGCCTAATACGCGACCCAAGATCAATCCGCCGTTGAAGATGCCGAAGGTCAAGCCGTCGGGTTTCGCGCTGCTGTGCAAGTATTTTGCCGCGATCAAAGTGCCGGCGCCGGTCATGTTTTCGACAAATATCGCCGGATTGCCGGGAATATATTTACCCAAATGCCGCGCCATCACTCGCGAGTATGTGTCGAAGCCGCCGCCGGCGCTGCCCCCGACGATGATGCGGACGGTCTTGCCTTTGTAAAAATCCTGCGCGTAGATCAAGCCGGGCCATGAAAGCCACAAGGCCAAGACTGCCAGCGTTATTCTGTTTATCATCGCGCTATCCTCCCGAATCGGCTCCATACAAGTAACCATGGCTGCTTGTCAATGCGTATGACGACGTTGCCGCCTCTGGTTCGTCGAATCTGATTACGCGCGTTGACGCGGATTATGTTTTTCGCGTAGTGTGCGCCAATTGGTTTCCCTCTGCCAAAGGAGATTGTCGCTATGAAGCGCGCACTTCTTTTTGCCTTCGTCTTTTGCGCCGTCGCCGCGAATGGTTTCGCGGCGGCAACCGACGGCGATTTCTATCGGGGCAAGATCATTCGTATTCTCGTCGGTTTCTCTGCCGGTGGTGGTTTTGATACGTACGCCCGGACCTTGTCGCGCTACATGGGCAAGTATATTCCGGGTAATCCGTCGATCATCGTGGAGAACATGACCGGCGCCGGCAGCTTGATCTCAGCCAATCACGTTTACCGCGTCGCCAAGCCGGATGGCTTAACGATCGGCGCCTTCAATGGCAACCAGATTCTCGGTCAGCTTGTCGGCGCGCAAGGAATCAACTTTGACGCGCGCAAGATGGAGTGGATGGGTGCGCCCGGTTATAACCACGATCTGTGCGTGCTCAGTCAAAAAATCGGCATCGCCGGCGGCGAACAA
>DASXSW010000568.1:0-16060 GCA_036505755.1 Binatia bacterium
CTCGATCAACAAATAGACCGCTCGATTGAGGGCCGCAATCGTTCCTTCAGGATCGACGCCGCGCTCGAAACGATGTGAGGCTTCACTGTGGAGCGCGAGCCGTTTGGCGGTGCGGCGGATCGAGGTCGGCGCAAAATTGGCGCTCTCGAGTAAGATGGAACGTGTCGATGCTCTCACTTCGGAATCCATTCCGCCCATCACTCCGGCGAGGGCGACAGGTGTCTCGCCGGCGCAGATCAGCAGATCTTCGGCAAGTAGCTCTCTCTCCACACCGTCGAGCGTCGTAAATTTCCTAACCTCTCCGGCAGCTTTCACGACGATCTGTTTTGCGGGTAAACGGTCGAGGTCAAACGCATGGAGCGGCTGGCCGGTTTCGAGCATCACGTAGTTGGTGATATCGACCACGTTGTTAATCGAGCGAATACCACAGCACTCGAGTCGGTAACGCAACCACACGGGCGCGGCAGAAATCGCAACGTCGTCGACGATCCGCGCCGAATACCGGGGGCACAGCCGCGGGTCTTCGATGGTCAGACTAATCCGTTTGCTGGTAGTCGAATCTTTTTTGGCCGGGCTCGATGGCATCGACAGTAGTTTGCCACCCGTCAGAGCTGCGACTTCGCGGGCGATTCCCGCGATGCCCAAACAATCGCCACGGTTAGGCGTCACCGCGATCTCGAACAACCAGTCTTCGGCGTTCGTCTCCGCTTCGCGCTGAGGCACGAGGGACTCGACTTCAAGACCCGCCATGGTGAGCAGCTTGGCGAGCTCTTCAGGCCCAGCCGTGACCTTGACGAACTCTTTCAGCCAGTTGAATGTGAACTTCATAAGATTGGAGTGATGGAGTACTGGAGTGTTGGAGTAATGGGTTAAAGATCAATATTCCAGTATTCCATCATTCCGTTTCTCTCAGCTAAATTGCCTCAAAAACCTCAGATCATTTTGGAAGAACAACCGAATGTCATCGATACCGTATTTCAGCATAGCGATCCGCTCCACACCCATCCCAAAAGCAAATCCAGAAACTTTTTCCGGATCGTAACCGACAAACTTGAAGACCGCTGGATCGATCATTCCTGCGCCAAGGATTTCCAGCCAGCCGCTGGACTTACATACCCGGCAGGCCTGGCCCGACTTATCCGCTCCGCTGCCGCCGCAGATCACGCATTGAATATCGATCTCCGCGCTCGGCTCGGTAAACGGGAAAAAACTTGGTCGAAATCTCACGCCCGCGTCTCGGTTAAATATCTCCCGTAAAAAATGGGTCAGCACGCCTTTGAGATCAGAGAAGGCAATACTGTGATCGACCATGAACCCCTCGACCTGGTGAAACATCGGCGAGTGCGTGGCGTCATCATCGTGGCGATAGACCGCCCCCGGTACGATCACTTGCAGCGGCGGCTTGCGGTTTTCCATCGTGCGGATCTGTACCGGCGACGTATGCGTTCTCAGCAAACGGCCGCTGGATACGAAGAAGGTATCCTGCATGTCCCGCGCCGGATGGTCTTTGGGAATATTGAGCGCTTCGAAGTTATGATAATCGTCCTCGATATCCGGCCCGCGGGCGATTTCAAAGCCCATTCCCCAGAAAATGTCGATGATTTCATCGATCACCAGCGTCAGCGGATGAGTGCTCCCCCTCGCCCACCGACTTCCGGGGAGAGTGATATCGACCCGTTCTTCTTTTAGCGCCTGCGCATTGGCTTGCTGCGTAACCGCACTTAGGCGCTCGGCCAAACCCTGTTCGAGGTCGCGGCGCAGCTGGTTGAGTCGCTCGCCGGCGCTCGGCCGCTGCTCCGCCGGCAGATCTTTGAGCCCGCGCAGCATGAGCGTCACGCGACCGCTCCGGCCGAGAACCTCGACCCGTATCTGTTCGAGCTCCGCCGCGGAGTTAGATTGCTGGATTCGGGCCAGAACCTCTCCTCGGAGAGCTTCCAGTGAATCGTTCATTCGACTGAAATACTCAGGCGCTCAAGCACCTAGGTGAGATTTTGCGGTCTGGGCTAATTGGCCGAAAGCGGGCATATCGACGACGGCGATTTCCGCGAGAACTTTGCGGTCCAACTCGACGCCGGCCTGCTTGAGGCCTCTGATTAACTGATTATAAGAGAGACCGTTGATCTTCGCCGCCGCGCCAATGCGGGTAATCCATAATCCGCGAAACGTCCTCTTCTTGATCCTTCGGTCACGGTAAGCAAACGCCAGTGCGCGCTCGACGGTCTCGCGAGCGGAACGGTAGAGCCGACCCCGGCCGCCGACGTACCCTTTGGCCAGCTTCATGATTTTTTTGCGTCTCTGTCTCGATTTACTTCCACCTTTGGCTCTAGGCACTTTTTAAACTCCTCCCTGGTTCGAGTGCTGCGTCATGAGGACTGCGTAAAATACTCTCGGCTAGTTCAACTCTCAGTCCTCAGCTCCTCGTTACTTATTTATAAGGTATTAGTTTGCGGATGTTCTTAGTCTCCACCGCCGACACCATCGTCGACTGACGCAGATGGCGTTTGCGCTTCTTGTTCTTGGACGAAAGGATGTGTTGTTTGTATCCTTTGTTGCGCTTAATTCTTCCGCTCCCTGTCACGCGAAATCTCTTCGCTGCCGACTTGTTGGTTTTGATTTTTGGCACCTGGTACTCCTCAGATTGTAATCCTGCTCAACGCGACCCTCATCATGCTTTGGGCGTCAATAACATCGCCATGCTGCGCCCTTCCAAGCGTGGTTCGATATCTACTTTGGCGATGTCCTGCACCTGAGTGACCACGCCCCCTAGCATCTGCCTGCCGAGCTCGGGATGGGTGATTTCCCGGCCGCGAAAGAAAACCGATACTTTGACTCTTTGGCCTTTCTCGATGAACTGGCGAATATTGCGAACCTTATGCTCGACGTCATGAGCATCTGTGCGAGAACCCATTTTGACTTCCTTGATTTCGACGACCGAGTGTTTTTTTGCGCCGTGAGATTTCTTTTTCTGCTCGTAGCGAAACTTGCCGTAATCCATCATGCGGCAGACCGGCGGTTGGGCGTCCGGCGCGACTTCGACTAAATCCATCTCCAGCGCTTCCACTTGCTTGAGCGCTTCATGCAACGCCAGCACTCCGAGCTGCTCGCCCTTCGGTCCGATCACCCGGACTTCACGGGCGCGAATTTGATGATTGATCCTCGCTTCTCTTGCGATAAGCCACCTCCATCCGTGGTTCGATTGTGTTATACCTCTATGCTTCTCCCATTTCTGTTGCAACCTCACCGCGCAGCCGCTCGATAAATTCGCCAAGCGGCAGGGGCGTTAGGTTTTCGCCGCCCCGGCGGCGTGGCGCGACGATTTGCGCCTCAGCTTCCTTATCGCCGATGACAACGGCATAAGGGATTTTTGCCAGTTGGGCTTCGCGGATCTTGTAACCGAGTTTCTCGTTTCGGCCATCCAACTCAACCCGCCAACCCGCAGCGCGCAGCTGATCGAATACCCTTTTAGCATATTCCATCTGATTATCAGTCACTGTTAATATCTTGAGCTGAACCGGAGCGAGCCATAGCGGAAAAGCGCCGGCACAATGCTCTAGAAGGATTGCGATAAAGCGTTCAATGGACCCCAAGACGGCCCGGTGTAGCATGACCGGAGTTGCCTCGGTTCCTTCCGACGTCACGTACTTGAGGCCGAACCGCTCAGGCATGGCACAGTCGATCTGCACGGTCGCAAGAGTCCAGGAACGTTCCAGCACATCGCGAAAATCAAAGCCGATCTTGGGCCCGTAAAATGCCCCTTCCCCCGGAAGAGTTTTCACTGAAAATCCCGACTGTTCAAGACAGCGGCGGAGCGCTGCTTCTGCCGAGTCCCACAATTCAATGCGACCGAGAAACTTTTCGGGACGGGTTTGGAGAGTGACTTCGATGCGGTCGAAGCCAAAGACCTTATAGACCTCCTTGGTCATCGCGATAAATTGTTCGAGCTCGCTGTCGAGCTGTTCCGGCGTACAGTAAATATGCGCATCATCCTGGGCGAACGAACGTACCCGAGTCAAACCCGAAAGAACGCCCGACTGTTCGAAGCGGTGCAGGCGGCTAAAGTCGGCATAACGAATGGGCAGATCGCGATAGGAGTACTTTCGCGTCGTGAAAAGATAACAATGCCCCGGACAGTTCATCGGCTTCACGCCGTACTCGCCGTCGTGCACAGCCATCAGAAACATGTCGTCTTTGAAGGCCTCGTAGTGTCCCGAAGTTTTCCACAGATCGGTCTTGTAAATGAGCGGCGTGACGACTTCGGTGTAGCCGTACCGATCGTACAGGGAACGGATAAACTGAATCAGGATGTTGTAGATGATCGTGCCTTTGGGATGGAAAAACGGCGAGCCCGGCGCGATCGGATGAAGCGAGAACAAGTCTAGGGCCGGGCCCAGACGGCGATGATCGCGCTGTTTGGCTTCTTCGATGCGCTTGAGGTAGGCATCCAGGTCCTTTCGATTGGCCCACGCGGTACCATAGATTCGTTGGAGCTGTTCATTGCGAGAATCGCCGCGCCAATACGCGCCGGCGAGGCTGGTCAGTTTAAACGCCTTGATCGCAGACGTGCTCGGCACATGAGGTCCGCGGCAAAGATCGATCCAGTCGCCCTGGCGATAGAGCGAGACTTTTTCATCCGGGATTCCTTCGATAATCTCGACTTTGTAATCCTCGCCCATCTTACGGAATAGATCGATCGCCTGAGTGCGCGGCATCTCTTCACGGGTGATCGTCAAATTGGCTCTGGCCAGTTCTTGCATCCGCTTTTCGATTTGTTCGAGCTCTTCCGGAGAGAAAGCCTTGTCCCGCTTGAAGTCATAGTAAAACCCATCCTCGATGGTCGGTCCGATGGTCACTTGGGTGCCGGGGAACAGACTCTGCACCGCCTGGGCCATCAAGTGGGCGGTGGAGTGCCGTAAGATATCGAGACCCTCGGAGCTATTCGGCGACACCAACTCTACCGCACAGTCGCTCTCCAAAGTATGCTGCAAATCCACCGGACGGCCGTTGATCTTGGCCGCGATGATCTCCTTCTTGAGACCCGCCGAAGCGACGACTTCGGCGATGCTGCTCCCAGGACGAACGTCGACGGCTTTTCCGTCAGGTAATGTGACGTGGATCTTATCCATGCTGTCGGGTTAAAAAAATGGTAGGCACGGGCAGGATTGAACTGCCGACCTCTTCCGTGTCAAGGAAGCGCTCTCCCACTGAGCTACGTGCCTGCAAGACCGAACAGGAGTGGCCCCAACGAGTCGACTTAGCGAATCCTGACGCATTACATGGGCGCTTCACCGGGACCGAACGACGATACATTGAAACAGTGCAAGAGATCGATTTTATTACCAATTTTTCCCTAGCGTGTCAACCGGGACGGTTGATGGTGGGGGCTTGATTTTGCAGCCAGAGCAGTCCTTGGTAAAGATATTGGCAACCCGACACGACGGTGGTGACAGCGGTGGCCCAGACCAGGAAATCCAGAAATGCCGCGCCAAATACTTCGGGGTCATAGAGTAACGCCAGTGCCACGCCCAAGGTCACCAATTGCAGCGTTGTGCTCCACTTCCCGAGCTGGCTCGGTTTCACTTGCAGCGGTTCTTCAACCAGCACGTAGATAATGGCGTAACCGATAACGATCAGGAGATCCCTGGCGACGACGACAACGGCGAGCCACATCGGAATCCCCTCGATGGCGCCGAGCATCACGAAGGAAGTGATCACCAGTAATTTATCGGCAACCGGATCCAGGTAGGCGCCGAGAGCGGTTTGCTGCTTCATCTTGCGGGCGATCAAGCCGTCCAAGAAATCGGTGACCCCCCCGAGGATGAAAACCGCCAGCGCCCGCCCGTAAGAATGGTAGGCGAGAAATAACAGAAAGATCGGGATCGACAGAATGCGCGCGAGCGTTAAACAATTGGGTAGATTCAACATCGCGATTTACGATATCCATTCGGCCTGAACTCCATTGGCATTCAAGAGCTTGCGCATTTGCCCCGCCAACTTTGGCGTGACCATGGCGGTGACGCGGAGCAAATCGCCGTCATATTTTTCTTTGACGATGCGGCCACGCTCGCGCAATAGCGCAACCAGCCCGCCTTGCGCCGGTGTAAAGCAGGCGTGAAAGCGTTCTTTTTTTCGGTCGAGAATCTTGCCTGCAGTCTCCATTAACGCCGTAACGCCAGCTCCGGTCAATGCCGATATGGGACAAACATCGGATACGTTTGCCGATTTAGGTTGCCTCACCCCGGTCGATGAGGCGAGATCGACTTTGTTCGGCACCAGTACGGTCGGAATTTCGCCGGCGCCGATTTCGTCGAGCACTTTTTCGATCACGTCGATGTGTTCGTCGTAGAGCGGATTGGCCATATCGACCAAATGAAGCAGCAGATCGGCGCGACTGACCTCTTCCAGCGTGCTCTTGAATGCTTCGATCAATGAGTGGGGGATCTTATTGATGAAGCCGACGGTATCAACAATCATCACTTTGTCGCCGTTCGGCAAGCGCATGGCCCGCGTCGTCGGATCGAGAGTGGCAAAGAGCTTATCCTCGACAAATACGCCGGCGCGCGTGAGCGTGTTCATCAACGTCGACTTTCCCGCGTTGGTATAACCGACCAACGCAACCGTTGCGAAGGGCACCGCGTCGCGTTCTTTGCGTTGTAACGTGCGCGTGCGCTCGACGGTTTTGAGCCGCCGCTTGAGATGGCCGATGCGCTCGCGAATGCGTCGGCGGTCCACTTCAAGCTGGGTTTCGCCCGGTCCTCTCGTGCCGATACCGCCGCCGAGCCGCGACAAGTGCGTCCACTGACGCGTCAGGCGCGGCAACAAGTATTCTAGCTGGGCCAACTCCACTTGGAGTTTGCCTTCGCTGCTGCGCGCGCGCTGGGCAAAAATATCAAGAATCAATTGGCTACGGTCAATAACGCGGATTTTGAAGGCGCTTTCCAAATTGCGCTGCTGGGCCGGCGTAAGATCCTCGTCGATGATAACGAGATCTGCATGAGCTTGTTGTAAGGTTTTTTGAATTTCATCGACTTTGCCCCTGCCGATCAGGGTCGCCGGTGTCACGTTTTTTATCTGCTGGCTGTGTTTGCCGAGAACTGACGCCCCTGCGGTTTTTGCCAGGCGCTCGAGCTCATCCAAGTTATATTGCAGCGGGACTTTGTGGTGTCGTGACGGTAGCTCGATACCGACCAACAGGGCCTTTTCCTTCGACCGTTGCGTGGAAATCACTTGTTTCAAGATACCAGCGAATGGAAACTGACCCGTGCCCCAAAGAGCCGCTCTACGGTGCCGACGAGCTCCGGCGTCGACGCGACGCGCACTTGATCGGGAAGCTCGATGACGGTTTCGCCGTTTACGGATTGCAGCAGGTGGAGATAAACCGTTGACCGACCGGGGAAATCGAGCAGGGTATCGCGCAAGATGACCAATTCCTCCGCGGAAACTTCCGCTTCGCGAACGTAGAGATGAACCTTTTCGCCGTTGCCATTGACGGTCCCGTACTTTTGATTTTTCGCGGCCTCGCTCAACGCCTCGATGTCGTTGGCGATTACCTGAATGCGTTCCTCGCCCACTTCCAGCCGCCCCTTTACAAAGATCGGATCATCAGCGCCGAGTAAGCCCGAACATTTTTTGTAGGTGTCCGGCCATGCGAGCACCTCGATGAAACCGGTCTTGTCCTCGAGATTGAAACTACCGTAGCGGTCGCCCTTTTTGGTGTTGCGCAGTCGCAATGCCGAGACCACGCCGCCAATCTTAACGTCCCCCGGCTGCCCTTTTTCCTTTAACGTGGCAATCGTTCCGCTGGCAATTTTTCTAAGCACTCGATCGAATTTGTCCAAGGGATGACCCGTGATGTAGAAACCGAGCGCTTCCTTTTCGAATGCCAGCGCCTCCTGAGTCGACCATTCGCTCACCTGAGGATAAATATCGCCGGCCTTTTTGCCTCCTCGGGTCGGTGTGCCAAGCATGCCGAAGATATCGATTTGGTTGCTCGACTGATCCCGTTGATGCGCTTGGCCGGCCTTCATCGCATCATCCAGCGCGCCGAACATGCGCGCGCGAGAAACCTGCGTCGAATCGAACGCGCCGCACTTGATCAAGCTCTCAATGACCCGCCGGTTGACCGCCGCCGTATCGACGCGCCGGCAAAAGTCGAAGAGCGACTCGAAGGGCCCATCTTTCGCGCGGGTTTCGAGAATCACTTCGACGGCCTTTTCGCCGACATTTTTAACCGCCGCCAAGCCGAAGCGAATCTTGGTTCCCACCGGCGTAAAGTCGGCGCGGCTTTCGTTGATGTCGGGCGCCAATACCTCGATGTCTTTGCCGCGGCATTCGGCGAGATTTTTTATGACCTTGTCGGTGTCGCCCATTTCGGAGGTCATCAACGTGGCGATGAACTCGACGGGATAGTGCGTCTTCAGATACGCCGTTTGATAGGAGACCAATGCGTATGCGGCCGAGTGCGATTTATTGAACCCGTAGCGCGCGAAGGTCTCCATTTGGTCGAATATTTCCGCGGCTATTTTGTCATCGATCTTTTTGCCGCGCGCCCCTTCGACGAAGCGCTCACGCTGCGCCGCCATTTCCTCGGGATCTTTCTTGCCCATCGCCCGCCGCAAAATATCGGCATCGCCCATGGTATAACCACCGAGCACCTGAGCGATTTGCATGACCTGTTCCTGGTAGACAATAACCCCGTAAGTGTCTTTCAGGATCGTATCGAGCAGCGGGTGCAAATACTTGATCTTTTCTCTGCCGTGTTTGCGCTTGATGTATTCTTCGGCCATGCCGCTGTCGAGGGGACCAGGCCGATAGAGCGCCAGAATGGCGACAAGGTCTTCGAAGCAATTCGGCCGGATTTTTACCGTCATTTCACGGATGCCGCCGCTTTCCAGTTGGAACACGCCGGTGGTGTTGCCGTTGCAAAGAGTGCGATAAGTTTTTTTGTCATCGAGAGGTAGGCGGTTGAGATCGATCTTTTCGCCGCGAGTCACCTCGATAAGCTTCAAGCAATCATGGATCAGCGTGAGCGTTTTCAGGCCGAGAAAATCGAACTTGACCAGCCCGATCTTCTCCACGCAGCTCATGTCGAATTGCGTGACGATGCCGCCTTCTTTATCGACAAACAGCGGCAGATGATCGACCAGCGGTAAGTTCGACAAGACCACGCCGGCGGCGTGGGTCGAGGCGTGCCGCACGAGTCCTTCCAAGCGCAGCGCATGATCCATCAAAGTCTTCACCCGCGGATCGTTCTTGATCAGCTCAGGCAGGCGCGGCTCCATTTTCAGCGACTCAGCTAACGGGTAATCGAAACCCTGCTTTGGCGCCGGAATCAGCTTGGCGATCGTGTCGGTCTCGGCGAAGGAAAATCCGAGCGCTCGACCGACGTCTCTGATCGCGGCCTTGGCTTTGAGGGTGCCGAAGGTCGCGATCTGGGCGACCCGGTCGGCGCCGTACTTATCTTTGACGTACTGGATGACTTGGGCACGGCCGCGGATGCAGAAGTCGACGTCGATATCGGGCATCGATCGTCGTTCGGGATTGAGAAACCGTTCGAACAGAAGCACGTGGCGGATCGGATCGAGATCAGTGATACGCAACGCGTAGGCGACTAAACTTCCCGCCGACGAACCGCGCCCCGGCCCGACCGGAATACCACTGCGCTTCGCGTAATTGATGAAGTCGGCAACCACCAGGAAGTAGCCGGGAAACTGCATGCGCTTGATGACATCCAGCTCGTATTCAAGCCGCTCGGCATAGCTCTTTCTGACCTCCGGGTCGGTAACACCTTCGAGACGTTCTTCGAGACCCTGGTGCGCCAGCTCATCGAGGTAGTCATCGAGGCTGATCTCCCTGGGCGGAGTGAAGGTGGGAAAATGATACTTGCCGAATTCAATTTCGACATTACAGCGGTCGGCGATTTCCAGCGTCCGCTCGACCGCGCCGGGACAGTAGTCGAATCCTTTGATCATTTCCTCGGCGGACTTGAGATAGAGCTCGTCGGTTTCCATCTTGAGCCGGTTGTCATCGTCGATGGTCTTGCCGGTCTGAACGCAGAGCAGCACATCGTGCGCGTGAAAGTCGTCGCGCTCGCCGTAATGGCAATCGTTGGTCGCCACGACCGGAATCGAAGTTTCCTTGGCCAGTTCCACCAGCAAACGGTTGACCTTCTCTTGTTCGGCGAGTTTGTTGTCCTGGATCTCGATGTAATAACGATCGCCGAAAATGGAGGCGTAGGTTTCCGCCGCGAGCTTCGCCTTCTCAAAATAACCCGCGGACAGCGCCTGCGACACCTCGCCCTGCAAACAGGCGCTCAAAGCGATCAGGCCGGCGTTGAATTCCTGCAGCAAGTCTTTATCGATTCGCGGCTTGTAGTAAAAACCTTCCATGTAACCGAGGGTCACCAATTTGCAAAGATTGCGGTAACCTTGCTTGTTCATCGCCAGAAGAATCAAGTGGTTGTTATATTCCCTGGGGCCTTTGTCGACGCCTTTCCTTTCGAAGCGGCTGGCGGGCGCGACGTAGATTTCGCAGCCGATGATCGGCTTGACGCCGTGACTGATCGCCTCACGGTAAAACTCCACGGCGCCGAACATGTTGCCGTGGTCGGTCATGGCGACGGCCGGCTGCTTAAGCGCTTTGATGCGCTCGAACAATTTATCGACTTTGTTCGCGCCATCCAGCAGACTATATTCGGTGTGACAGTGAAGATGAACGAAACGAGAATGTTCCATTGCAGGTATTAATCAATTAGCACAAAGCGAATGGCTCGACAATTATTTCGCGGTAATTTTACTCGAAGAGTTATCCACAGCTTGCGGCCACCAACCGGCGGCGATGAAGTCTTCCAAGACGCGGCCAAGGATATTGGCGAATGAGAAGGTAAACCGCTGCTCCATAGCAATACTGGTCAATCTTTGCCCTTCATAAAGAACGAGCTCCGCCGGCCGCTTATCGATATTCGCGCGAAAGATGTATTTAATATTGGGATACGCGTCGCCCTCCGTGCATTCATAGCGACGAAAGAACTGCCAAGCCCATAAGTCGAGACCCAACTCTTCTTTGATTTCCCGCGTCAGAGCCTGTTCCGGCGTCTCGCCTTCCTCGACATGACCGCCGAAAAAATCCCAGTGATTGGGAAACGGAATATCCGACTTGTCGTCGCGCAGATAGATCAGCAATTTCTGGTTGCGGTCAAACAAGAGCGCCTGCGCGATATGCTTCATGGAACACTCCTACGCCACCTCTTTTTCGCCGAATATCCAACGGCGTTTCATGCGCGAGCCTAGGTGAGGCCGAAGCGGCGCTTGGCAACTTCGGTGATCGCCTCTACCGCCTCCCGAGCCGAATCCGTGACGATCAGTCGGTCGAGATCCATTTGATCGATCGTCCTCTCTTTGACCAGAGCGACGGAAGCGGAATACCTTATTCCCACTCAATAGTCGCTGGCGGCTTGGAGGAGATATCGTAAACCACGCGGTTAACCCCCCGCACTTCATTCAGAATGCGATTGGAAATTCTGCCGAGCAGCTCATAGGGCAACGGCACCCAGTTAGCCGTCATGCCGTCCTGGCTATCGACCACGCGCAGCGCGATGACATTCTCATAGCTGCGCTCGTCGCCGACGACGCCGACGGTTTTGACCGGCAACAAAACCGCGAACGATTGCCAAACCTTGTCGTAGTAACCCGCCGCTTTGATTTCACTGAGCACAATCACGTCCGCTTCACGCAATACTTGCAACCGCTCTTCGGTCACTTCGCCCAACACACGGATCGCCAGGCCGGGGCCGGGAAACGGCTGGCGCTGGATCATTTCAGGGGGCAACCCGAGGTCTTTACCCAGGATTCTTACTTCATCTTTGAAAAGCTCGCGCAGCGGCTCGATCAATTTGAATTTCATGTCGATGGGCAAGCCGCCGACGTTGTGGTGTGACTTGATAGTCGCCGAAGGCCCCAGAACTGAGACCGACTCGATCACGTCCGGATAAAGTGTTCCCTGCGCCAAAAATTCGATCTCACCAAGCTTGCGTGCTTGGTCTTCAAACACTTCGATGAATGTATGGCCGATGCGTTTGCGCTTGATTTCGGGATCTTCGAGGCCCTGCAATGCGCCAAGAAATTGCTCGCTGGCATCGACGTAGTGAAAACTGTGGCCAAACCGCTCGACGAATAGGCCGCACACTTGTTCGGCTTCGTTCTTGCGCAAGAGTCCGTTATTGACGAAAACGCAGACCAGCCGTTCTTTGATCGCGCGGTGAACCAAGGTCGCCGCCACCGCCGAATCCACGCCACCGCTGAGCGCGCAGAGAACCCGGCCCACGCCCACCTCGGCGCGGATTTTCTGCACCGCGGTCTCGGCAAAATGTTCCATCGTCCAAGTGGGCTCACAGCGGCAGATACGAAAAATGAAATTGTCCAAGATCTCCCGTCCACGCGGCGTGTGCGCGACCTCGGGATGAAACTGGACGCCGAAGAAGCGGCGAGTCGGATCGGCAAAGGCAGCGATGGGCGAATTGCTGCTGTGCGCGAGCACGTTCCAGCCCTTCGGAAAAGCGGTCATCTTGTCACCGTGACTCATCCATACCGAGGTCAATTCATTTTTGGAAAAACCGCAAAAGAGATCGGTGTCGATGTCGACGGTCAAATCGGCAGGACCGTATTCGCGACGATCAGCGCGGCCGGCCTCGCCGCCAAAGGCCAAGTTGACGATGCCCATGCCGTAACAGATGCCGAGAAAAGGCACGGGCAAATTGAAGACGCCGGCATCGACTTTGGGCGCGTTCTCTTGGTAAACGCTCGCCGGCCCACCGGAAAGAACGATTCCCTCGGGGTTAAGCGCTTTGATTTTGGCTGTGGCGAGGTTGAAGGGATGGATCTCGCAGTAGACTTTGGACTCTCGGATACGACGTGCAATGAGCTGTGTGTACTGGGAACCGAAATCGAGTACGAGTATCATTCTGCTCTGTAATTGGGCGCTTCCTTGGTGATGAAAACGTCGTGCACGTGTCCTTCTTTTAGGGCCGCCGCGGTAATCTGCATGAACTTGGCCTTGGCGCGAAGTGTGGCGATGTCCTTGCAGCCAAGATATCCCATACCGGCGCGCAGACCGCCGACCAGTTGGTGAATGTTAAACGACATCGAACCTTTGTACGGCACTTGGCCTTCGATCCCCTCGGGGACTAGTTTGTTGCTATCGGCCACATCGGCTTGACCATAGCGGTCTCGGCTGCCATGCCCCATGGCGCCGAGCGATCCCATGCCACGATAGGCTTTGTAAGTTCGTCCCTGATACAAAATCATCTCGCCCGGACTTTCTTCCGTGCCCGCGAACAGACTTCCGATCATCACGGAATGGGCACCGGCGGCCAACGCCTTGGTGATATCGCCGGAATATTTGATGCCGCCATCGGCGATGATCGGCACATTGTGACGCGCCGCGGCCTTGGCGCAGCTTCCAATGGCGGTAACTTGCGGCACGCCGACGCCGGAAACGATTCGCGTCGTACAGATGGAGCCTGGTCCGACACCCACTTTGACGACATTCACACCGGCTTCGATCAACGCCGCCGTGCCTTCCGCCGTGGCCACGTTGCCTCCCGCCAGGTCGAGATCGGGATAGCGCCGACGAATCTGCCCGATCACGTCGAGAACGTTTTTCGAGTGGCCATGGGCGGTGTCGACGGCGATCAGGTCCGCACCCGCCCGTACCAAGCTATCCACGCGCTCTTCCCAATCCTCCCCGACGCCCACCGCGGCGCCGACTCGCAAGCGGCCGCGCGCGTCTTTGCTGGCGTTGGGGTTTTGGATTTTCTTTTCGATGTCCTTAACCGTGATCAAACCCCTGAGGCGAAACTCGTCGTCGACAACCAGAAGTTTTTCAATGCGATGCTGATGCAAGAGTTCCTTAGCCTCGTCGAGGTCGACGCTGGGTTTTACCGTCACCAGGTTATTTTTGGTCATGACCTCGGAAACCGCACGATCAAGCCTTTTTTCGAACCGTAAGTCGCGATTGGTGAGGATACCGAGCAATCGGCCATTCTGGGTCACGGGCAACCCGGAGATGCCGTACTTTTTCATGATTTCTTTGGCATCGGAAATTTTTTGATCCGGCGCGACCGTGATCGGGTCGGAGATCATCCCGCTCTCAAATTTTTTGACCTTTTCGACCTCGCTGGTTTGTACCCCTACCGAAAGATTTCGATGGATGATGCCAAGGCCGCCCTCTTGGGCCATCGCGATGGCGGTTTTCGACTCGGTCACCGTATCCATAGCGGCGCTGACGAGCGGTATGTTCAACTTGATCCGCTCCGTCAATCGAGTCGAAACGTCGATGTCTCGCGGTAATACCGACGACTCCGCCGGGATCAGCAAAACATCATCGAAGGTCAAACCGACGGGTAAGACTTCCTGTTCCAGCATCGTTCACCTCCGAACCTAGTTAAAAAAAAACCCAGACCTCCGCCTGGGTTTTGCGCGCTCCTGCTTGATTCAATGCAAACATAAAATTTTATACCAGAAAATGTTTGAGGCAGCAATAACAGGGCACGTTTGAGACGACATGATCATTGTGATAGCAACGAATACCGATCATGCCGCTCTATGAATATCAGTGCGCCAACGGACACCGATTCGAAGCGATTCAGAAAGTCACCGATAGGCCGTTAAAACGCTGCGGGCTTTGCCCGGCTCAAGCCAAACGAATTATTTCCCAGCCGACGCTGCTGCACAATCGCGGCGTGCACGTCTTCGACCGAGTCACCAAGGATGATGCCCTGCGCGCCCGCCCCTCATCGCTCAAGTCTTTCAAAAAAGACAAATTCTAACTGACTTTTCGCCCAGCATTTCAATTGCCATCGATGACCCGCTCATTCCAATCGCCGGTTGTCAATCGCCAACGGCTTTGGTAGCGTACGGGCGCCTTTCACCTTTTTATGCTCGCCAAAGTGAACAGTGCGGCTCTGTACGGCATCGATGCTTTGCGCGTCGAGGTGGAGATCGATCTCGCTTCGGGTTTGCCGCAACTCGCCACCGTCGGTCTGCCGGAAGGCGCGGTGAAAGAGAGCAAAGACCGTATTCGGGCCGCGGTGAAAAACTGTGGCTATACCTTTCCCGCCAAGCGCATCACGATCAATCTCGCGCCCGCAGACATCAAGAAGGAAGGCTCGGCCTATGATCTTCCGATGGCTATCGGTATTCTCGCTGCCGAAGGACTGATTGAAAAGAAATTGCTCGACGACTACCTCTTGATCGGCGAGCTCTCTCTCGACGGCTCGGTCAAATCCATACAGGGCATTTTGCCGATCGCCATCGCGGCAAAACGGGAAAATTTCAAGGGGCTGATTCTGCCAGAGCCGAATGCCGCCGAAGCGGCGGTCGTCCACGAAATCGAAGTCTTGGGCGTACGCGACCTGCCGCAGGTCGTCGAATTTCTAAACGGCGCCCAAACCATTAAACGGACCTCCGTCAACCTCGAGGATCTCTTTAACCAACATTCGCAGTACAATGCTGATTTCAATGACGTCAAAGGCCAACAACATGTCAAGCGCGCTCTGGAAGTCGCGGCGGCAGGCGGACACAATGTCATTCTCGTCGGACCGCCAGGATCAGGAAAGACAATGTTGGCGAAGAGACTGCCGACGATCCTGCCGGATTTGACCCTTGCCGAGGCGCTCGAGACCACCAAGATTCATAGCGTTGTCGGTACTCTCAACGGACAAGCGATCATCGCCACGCGTCCATTTCGTTCGCCTCATCATACGATCTCCGACGCGGGCCTGGTTGGCGGCGGCACTGTGCCGAAGCCCGGCGAGGTTTCGCTCGCCCACAATGGCGTCCCATTGCAGCGAAGCTGGATAGACGCCTCCATCGCCTCCACCACCCGAACCGGTCCTCGTCGAAAGCCGCTGAAGCGCCGTCTCTTGCGGCAGGGCTATAGAGATTTCAAGTTCGCCGTCCCGTTTGATTTTAATCTCGCGGCATAAAGTCCTAACGATTTCCCGCCGGTGCTCGCGCTTGGCAAATCGAAAAATTTCTTCGATCTGGCCTAACAGCTGATAGATTTT
>DASXSW010000569.1:0-3324 GCA_036505755.1 Binatia bacterium
TCTGCCGTTGGACTTCCGTGCGGAGCCGGTCGTTTTCTTGCGCCAGCGCTTGTCGTTCGACGCTGACTTCCACCATGCGAATTTGATTTTGATTGGTTTGTCGCAAGTGTTCGAAGAGCAGCTGCGAGACATGTTGGCGAATGAGATCAGCCGAGATCGGAGTTTGCGGCGCCGTACGGTGACGCACCGAAACGCTGAACCTTGAATAGGGCGCGCCGAAGAGTCGGCCTTCATGCAAAGCGAAGGCAAGGGGGCCGTGGGAAAGGACTCCAGCTTTGACGACGCGCTGGGCCGGCGTGCCATCGGCTGAAGCTGGCACCGGCGCCGCCGCGGCTCTCGGCAAAGTTATTTGCCCGTGGTGCGCGGCGACGATGGGGCCTGACGCGGCGTCGGGTGATGCGGCAATCACCTCACTAGCCAAGAATATCTCATCTGCGATGACGACGGTTTGTTTCGACGTTCGATGGCGAATTTCGACGACATCATTTTCAATCGTAATGAAGTAATCAGGGAATTCACCGACAATATCTTGCAGCGAAAGTTGTGAGAATTCTTCTACACACTGAACTTCTTCGACAAAGGGATAGAGCCGTGGGAAGCCCTCGCAGAAACCACGCAGCAGATTGAGTGATCCAATGCTGGGCCGGGTCATCTCGTCGAACCGGCAGAGCACGCACAAGTCGTCCGGTGCACCGGGCTTATCGATGGTCTGAAGCGCGATGTAATTGCTCTGAGATGATCCCCACAGGTTTGCAAAATGGAGCGCCGGGCGCAGATCGTTAAGCACCTGGACAATGACTTCAAACAAGGATGGGAGCTTTTTACGCTCCGGCGCGAAATACGCTTTGGCAGCGTGATAGGCTACGTCTTTCGCGCCGGAAAGACGCTCGCACTGGATTTCGAGCGCGCGAAGAACCGAAAGCGGCACCCAATTGTTGACGTCTGTTAAAAACGCTTCGGGATTTGCCGGTGTCTCTATGACCCGGGCATCTCGAAACAATGCGGGATAGTCAATCTTTGCGCCATTAGCAGAAACGTGATCCCGTACATAGCTGATCAGGATATCTGTCAGATAGCAGGTGATCCAAGGTATGCGCTCGGTCATGGGCCGTTTTTATTATGCCGCAGTTATCGGTTGCGGCCATTTTGCTTGTAGTGGTTGGAGACTGTCAAGACTGGCCCGAGTCTACCTCGGTTGCATCGGACTCTGATTGGAAACATAATCGATTCCATGGATATTTATCTGCTGAAAGTTCCCCAGTGGGAAAAATACCAAGGTCTGCTGCACGGCTTCATCGGACGGCGCGGCGGGAAGAGCATAGGCCCCTACGCAGAGTTGAATATGTCCTATCGCGTTAACGACGACCCGAAGGTGGTCAGTCAAAACGTCTGCGACATGAAGTTGGCGGTGGGAATTCACGACGGACGCATTGTGACGATGCGCCAGGTTCACGGCGACAACATCGTCGAGGTGAAAGACAAGAAGCTCAAGGAAGCCGGCGAAGCTGACGGTATGCTAACTAGGGAAGACGAAATTTTTCTTGGGGTGTTGACCGCCGATTGTGTGCCGATCCTCATGATCGCGCCGCGACTAAAGCTGGTGGCGGCAATTCACGCGGGCTGGCGTGGCACGTTGGCGGGGATTGCTGAAAAGGCGGTTCGTTTATTAGCGAATCAACATCACGTTGCAGCCGATGAAATAGAAGTCGCACTCGGCCCGTCCATCGGACCTTGTTGCTATGAAGTGAAGGACGATGTCGCGGGTCCGCTTTTCAAAAGATGGGGCGACATCGCAAATGCCAGTATTCAGACCAGAAACGGTAAAATTTATCTCGACCTGCGCCATTTGAATCATGGTGTCTTAGCTCAGGCTGGTATATCGGAAGCCAAAATTTTCCAAATCGGTCCTTGCACCAGCTGTTCACCGGACGACTTTTTCTCGTACCGGCGCGGAAAGTGCGAGACTGGCCGGCAAATCAGTTTTATTGGTTGGCTGCCGCCACGCGTTCCGTCATAACTTCAGTCGCTTATTTCGGATCACAAATTTCCACAGTGGTCACCGCAAGCTCGAAGCCAGCTCGAACTCAAACAGAATCCGGGTCGGATGTTCTGCGGTACGTGCCGGGCGTTCTAGAGCAGTCGATTATCCTGGCAAAAATCGACTCGTTCACGTAAAATAGCTCCGTTCATATTTTGCCCGAAGGAAGCAATAGTCTCTTATAGCCGTCAAACAAATTTTCACAATCGACTCGACGCTAAGCGGTGGACTGATCCCCGAAAGAGTTCTCATCATCTCTAATCCTCTCGCTTCGATGATTCCGATGGCAGCATCAGCCGAAACAATCCCGCCCCAAGAGCAGCGGTGGTTGACGGATTCTTTCGTTGATCCCAACGGCCGTGTGTTCGAATGGCGCGGTGATATCTATCGGATGCTCGAGCCCGCGTACGCAGTTCGCTGGAAGGAGTTGACCGATCAGGGAGTTATTCCGGAGCTAATCCGGGATGGGCTACTGGTTGAAAGTGAGCTCACCCATTTTACAACCGAGTCAGAAAAGGTCGTCCTTCGTCATCGTAGGGTCCCAGTCGTCTCCTACTGCTATGAGTGGGTGCCGGGCATGCTCAAAGATGCGGCTCTCGTGACCCTCGAGCTGTGCATTCGATTGACCGAGAAAGGGTTGACACTGCAAGACGGCCATCCCTGGAATATTCTCTTCGACGGCACGAAGCCGGTTTACATCGACGCCAGCTCGATCGTCCCGGCGCGAGACGATATTCTATGGGCTCCTTATCAGCAATTCTGCAATTTCTTTCTCTTCCCGCTCTACTTGTACGCGGCGGGTTGCGATCGGCCGGCACGCTGGTTGCTGCGAGACTATTTGGCAGGCGTGACCGACGACGATTTACTAAGCGCGCTGCCGGTTTCTTTCAAACTTCGCCACCCGCGCCGGACACTGAGCGTTACTTTTCCTAAGCTCGTTAGCAAATTGTTCGAACGGTTGCCCGACGAATTGCAGCAACGGTTCCTTTCGATCTCCAGGTCTGCCAACAGCGGTCCCGCGAGCGTCAAATTGAAACGAAAATTTCTCGAATCTTTGCGGAAGGATGTCGATGGACTGCAACTGCGCGGCAGCGCCAGTCACTGGGCGAAATACTACGGCACCGGCGACAAGAATTACTTCAGAACGGATCTCTCGCCGCGGGATTGGCAGCAGAAACAAGAAGCCGTTGGAAAAATTCTGAGCAATTTGCATCCGCAGAGCGTACTCGACGTTGGGGCTAACACGGGGCACTACGCCAAAATGGCCGCCACCGATGGCGCGCGAG
>DASXSW010000570.1:0-6685 GCA_036505755.1 Binatia bacterium
CCAAGAATAATCCGCCCTTTCGAGATCACGTCCAGAGTCGCAAGCGCATGAGCTAACAAGACCGGATTTCTCAACGCCGGGAGCATCGGAACCGCACCGATTCTAATCGTACTCGTGCGCGCCGCCAGCGCGGCCATCGTGGTTAGACAATCGCCGCGGGCTTTGTCCAAAACCGTGACACTGTCACCTAACCAGATATGGTCGAACCCCAACTCCTCCGCTTGAGCCGCATCCGACCAGAGGTTCTCGAAACTTTTCGCCGCGTCCTCCTGCCGGATAATTTGACGCGTATGTAATAGAAGTCCAATGTCCATCCTTGGTTACCCGATTTTGAATTTCAGGCCTCGCTTTCAGCAGCGCGGCCGTGTTCGTTATCCCGTTTGCATAACCTTTCACGGTGGCAAAACGCAAACGCCGATTGCTCAAATCACATCTTGTCTGACTTCCGTACCTGATATATACACGCCAATTGAGGAGTCATCCGTATGTCACGGTAACGTGGCCCGTTTTCGAACTTAGTTATTTTTTTGCCGCGAGCTTGCTTGCTTGTGATGTTCTTATCCCGAGTCCTACTTCCGCTATCGCTCATATTCGGCCCCCCTTGGTTGGCGGCACAACTTGTCCACGCAGCAAACGTGGAAGAAAAGATCAGGTTTTCCGTCGCCGCGGTCACCGCCAGCTACATGGACGAATTCGTCGCGATCGAAAAAGGCTATCATCGCGACGAGGGTTTCTTGGTGGAAATGATCCGGGCCGGCGGCGGCATCGCTACTCAGGCGCTCATCGCCGGCGATCTTCACTTCAGCACCTCGGCGGGCTCCGCCCTCACCGCCATGCTGCGCGGTGCCGAGATCAAAGTGGTTTACACCAATATCGACCGTCCCGGGTATCAACTATGGTCCGCGCAACCCGAGATCAAGAACCTGAAGGATTTGATTGGTAAGCGCGTCGGCGTCACCAGCCGCGGTGATACTCAGGAGCTGTCGGTGCGCCTGCTGCTGCGCAAGCACGGCATAGACGCCAATTCCGTTGTCTACATCGCAGTGGGCTTTGGCGGGGCACGACTAGCTGCCCTGCAAACGGGCGCCGTCGATGCCGTGCCATTGGGTGCCGGTGATTTTGCCCAACTGAAGCAGCCCAAAGGGCACATGCTTGGCGACACGGAAAAAGAGATTCGTTTCGCCTACGTCGGCTTGGCGGTTCCCAATCGATTGTTGGCACGGCAACCGAATCTGGTAGAACGCTTCCTACGCAGCGTTATCAAAGGCAGAGAATACGCGCGCCGTTACCGCGAGCAGACGATTCCGATTATCGGCAAATACACCCAGCGCAAGCGTGAATTCAATGAATTTGACTACGATTCAACCCGTCCGGTTTTGACCGCCGAGGGTTGGGTGCCCGATGAGGTATTAAAGGAGGACGTCGCTGTGCGGGCGGAGCTGGTCGGGGTGCCTGTGCCGGCGGATGTCAATAAGTTTTTCGATTACAGCATCGCCAAGAAAATTTACCGCGAGCTAAAAACGACCGGATGGGTACCGACCCCATAAAGGCTCTCTCAAATAAAAAATGACATAGACCGATAAAGGAGGCGCAATGAGCACGACTTATGAAGTCGCCGATATGATGATCGGAGTTCGCAATATGATCGAAGCCGCCGATCTCCGTCAGGGTGACCAAGTACTACTGTTAGCCGACACGCGCAGCGACAAAACCACCTTGGAAGCGCTCACCGCCGGTCTGCGCTTCTTTGGCGCAGAACCGATGACCCTCGTTACTGAACCGATCGCGCGTTACGGCAGTGTGCCGCAGCCAGTCTTAGAGGCGATGCGCGCTTCCGATGTGGTCATCTGGGTGTGGCCGGTGTTCATCACATTCACGCCGGCACATCGCGCTATGGGCCGCAAGCGAGAGGAAAGCGGCACCCAGCTGCACGAACAGCGAATGAAACCCTACCATATTTACTTCGAAGGCAATGCCGGACTGTTAGCCCGGGATTACGCAAAGTTTCCCAACAAAGTACTTTGGAAATTAGCCGAGAAAGTTCGCGACGTGGTCGCCGCAGGTAAAGTTGTTCGCATAGAAGATTCGCTGGGAACCAATCTGACAGCGATGTATGACGGCAAAAGACTGTACGGCATGCAGTTCCGCGCCGGAGATCCTCCAGGCCGCTGCCATTTCCCCTGGGGACGGTGCGGCGTGTTCAACGGCGAAGGCCAATCGAACGGTGACGTTTATCTAAGCTGCGTCCAAGGCGTCGCGGGAACACTAGCGGAACCGATGCGCTGGAAAGTAAAGGACAACATCATTACCGAGGTCGACGGCGGTGGTGAAGTCGGCGAAGAGTGCAAGCGATTGTTCAAAGAAGTTCCCGAGTCAAATCGTCTGATCGAAATCATGTTCGGCTACCACCCAAAGGCCTCGGCGCAGCATGGCATCGACGATCCGATGCATTGGGAGCTAATCAGCAAGATGCCCTGGGCTGGTCTCGGGACACCGCGCAAGCACCCGAACTTCAGGCACATGGATGGATCGGTTTTTAATGCACGCCTCTACATCGACGATCGTCTAGTCGTCGATACCCATGGCATGCTCGATCGCTCCCTGCTGCATCACCCGGAAGTGCTCGACGTAGCATCCGGGTTTGGCGATCCTTACAAAGTGCTCGCGCCGGTTTCTCACGAAGCGCACGGGTCAGGATCTGCTTGGTAGAGTATTACGGAGGCTGTATGATGATACGAGGCAGAACATTAAGCTTCACTTTAATTTTGCTCCTTTGATTCTTTGATAGTAAGGCACTTGTTCACGCTCAACCCGACCCCTTCTACCCAGGAAAACAGATTCGTATCATTGTCGGCGCCTCCGCGGGCGGATTCTATGACCGCTGGGCGCGGCTGCTGGCCCGGTTCATCCCTAAATATCTTCCTGGAAATCCGAGCATGATCGTGCAAACCATGCCGGGGGCCGGGTCCCTCGTCGCAACAAACTACGTGTACAGCTTGTCCAAGCCAGATGGCCTCACCTTGCTCATGCCCAACAGCAACACGTATTTGGAACAGCTCTCGGGCCACAAGGAAGTCCGGTTCGATCTCCGCAAGTTTTCGGTCATCGGTTCGCAGGAGAAAAATTTTATGTTGCTCTACATGCGTGCCGATGCGCCCTACAAGACGATCGGCGACATCATCAACGCCAAAGAGCCTCCCAAATGCGGCACCGCAGGGGTGTCCAGCGCCGGTTATGTCCTCGACCGCGTTCTTGAGCTTGCTTTCGGCGCGAAGATCAACACCGTCATGGGATATCCGGGCGGGAACGAGATCGATCTAGCCGTAGAGAAGGGCGAGATTCAGTGCCGCGGCAACACGATCAACCCTCATTACGGCCGCGAACCGTTCGATAGCTGGCACAAGAAAGGGTTCGACCGCCATCTGGTGCAGACCGCAAAAAAACGCGACGCTCTGGTTCCCGAAGCTCCAACCATTTACGAACTGATGGATCAGTACAAGACGAGTGAAACCAATCGCCGTGTCGCTCACGTACTGCTCGGCGGCGCGGAGTTCGGCCGGCTCATGCTGGTGACGCCCGGAACGCCTGCGGATCGAGTGAAAATGCTGCGCGAGGCGTACGTCCAATCCATAAGAGACCCTGAGTTGCTCGCGGAGGCAAAAAAGAGCCGGATGGATGTCGACCCATCCACGGGCGAAGAACTTCAAACATTGCTGAATGAGATTCTGAATCAGCCACCCGAGGTTATCGAAAGAGTGAAGAAGATATTGACCGAGTAACGCACGGGATCCCTGGGCCGGGCTTAGACAGACGGTTGAAAAACTTCCGTTCAAACTATTCTTTCAACAACTTCTCGAGATATGGCCCTCAGAATAAGATCATAAATCGTACCGCCTTGTAGTCTCGATCCGATCCTTGATACAAGGAAAGCAGTGCGATTTTCGACCACCGCGGAGCAAGCAACCACTGAGTCAAAGTTTTTCTACGGCTGGACGATCGTCGCCGTCGGCTTTCTCGCCCACATCGCCTCCGCCTTCTCGATCTCGAGCACGCTGAGCGTCTTTCTCAAACCGCTCTCGAGCGACCTGGGAATCTCTCGGGGAGTTTTTTCGCTGATTCGCTCGGGAGAGATCCTCATCGGCGCGGCGGCGGCGCCGCTAGCCCAACTTCCACAATAGCGCCGCTCAAAAAAAATTTCACTTGCCGTAGCGCCGGCACGTTAGCAGTAACTTGTCGTAAAATCGATGCTGCTGCTACGCGGCCGGGTCATTTCAGTCATCAAGAGAGTAAAAAGCGAATGTAGTGGCGACCAAGTATCTTGTCAGCTATCGGCGTGTCGTGAGAATGTGCGGCTGTGTACTTGCGATACACTCGACGACGCAAATACGGCAAGACGCATGTTTACTGGCAGTTGGTGCGCTCGGTCAGACGCGGTCGCAAGGTTGTGCAACAAACCGTGGCGCAACTGGGAGAGCTTGATGCCGAAGGTCGGGCACGAGCTGAAGCGCTGGCGCGAAGTATCGCAGGACGTACATCGGAGTGTTGTCAGGGGCAACTGTTTGATCGTGCTGAGGCAAGCGGGTCGGTGGCGGTTAAGCTGGATGGAGTGCGGCTGGAGCGCTCGCGCAGTTTTGGTGCGGTATGGCTGGGGTGGATTTTGTGGCGCGCATTAAAGCTCGATGAGCAGTGCGAAGCGCTGTTGGCATCCAAGCGCGAGACGGTGGGATGGGCGGAGGTGATTGCGATATTGGTGATTGCGCGGCTGTGCGAGCCTTCAAGCGAGTTGCACGTGGCCGAGCAGTGGTATCGCAGCACGGCGCTGGAAGATCTGCTTGGGATAGCGGTTGAGGACATCTACGACGAGCGTTTATACCGCGCGCTGGATCGGTTGTTGCCCCATAAGGAGGCCCTTGAAAAGCATTTGGTCAAGCGTCTGGGAGAGCTCTTTGATCTGGACTACGATTTACTGCTCTACGACGTCACCAGCACATACTTTGAAGGGATCGCTGATCCTTCCATTGCCAAGCGCGGCTACAGTCGCGACCATCGTCCCGATTGTGTGCAGGTCAATATAGCGTTGGTGGTGAGCCGCGAAGGGATGCCGTTGGGCTATGAGATTTTCGCCGGCAACACCACCGATGTCACCACGGTCCAACAGATCGTTGAAAAAATGGAGGGTCGGTTTGGGAAAGCGAACCGGGTATGGGTCATGGACCGAGGCATGGTGAGTGCCGAGAATATCAGCTGGCTTAATGCAACGGGGCGCCGCTATGTGATTGGGACCGCTCGCGCGGAGCTTGGCCGCTTTGCCCAACAGATCACTGAGAAAACCGATTGGCATCAGATCCGCGAAGATATCGAAGTTAAAATCTGTCGTGGACCTGATGGAAGCGAAACCTTCCTTTTGTGTCGTTCGGCCAGTCGCAGCGAAAAAGAGAAGGCGATGCACGAACGGTTCTCTCAATATATCGAAGAAGGCTTACAATCGCTTGGCAGACGCATCGCGAAAAGCAAAAAGGCCTTGGACCGCGGACAGCTCGAACGCCAGATCGGGCGGCTATTGGGGCAAAACTCCCGGGCTGCGGCGCGCTACTCGATCTCCCTTTTAGAAGATAAGACCGTGCCCGCGGGAGTTAAGCTTAAGTGGAATGCACGCCCAGAGTGGGATGATTGGGCCAGGTTGAGCGAAGGCACCTATATCCTACGCAGCAATATCCACGATTGGACTGACGAACAACTTTGGAAGACCTACATCCAGCTCACTGAAGCCGAGGCCGCTTTTCGGATTCAGAAATCCGATCTGTGCATCCGGCCGATCTGGCATCATAAACAAGACCGCATCAAGGCACACATTCTGATTTGCTTTCTCGCTTACGTGCTGTGGAAGACACTCCAACAGTGGCAGTCACGGGCAGGGCTGGGGCATTCGCCACGAACTATTCTCAGTGAGTTTTCGCGTATTCACTCGGCCGACATCGTGTTGCCGCTAGCAGACGGCTCACAACGAGAGCTGCGCCTTCGATGCGTGGTGCGACCTGACCACGAACAAGAGTTGCTCCTCCAACGTCTCGGCCTCACTGTCCCCGAGCGACTTCGCCCGCCTGCAGGAGCCTCAAATGTAGTGGCGACTTGAAGACCTAAGTGCTTGAAATTCCTAAATCTCGACCTTCTTATTGTGGAAGTTGAGCTAGCTTCAGCCTTAGGCTGATCCGTCCTCTGGCGGAATCGCCAGCTTGCCCGGAATGACGCCCGAATTATTGAATGGATTTCAGAAACAGGACACTAGCCCGTTGTTCAGGCGTAGAGCGGGTTAATGTAAACGCTGTTGTCGATCTCCCGCAAGTAGTGAAGGTCCCAGAGCGCCAGCGGATTGAAATTCTTGATCTCAGGATCTCTCTTGAGCGCTAAGGCGAAACCATTCTGGATCGCACCCAGCGTAGGATAAGGCTTTGCCTCGAGCGAGGCAGCTTCGGTCTCGTAAAAAGCAGAATCGATCTGGAATCAGCAATACGAAATCACGGCGCTTCTAGCTTAGGATGGTCCAAGGCTTCGGCAACCATAATATCTAAAGATCTTATTGACACGGTTTCGCAGGATGCAGCTTCAGTTTGGGCATGGACTGATCTCCGTGGACTTCCAGGAACCATATGTGGCGGTTTTTAAAATATTCCATCAATTTACAATT
>DASXSW010000571.1:0-4444 GCA_036505755.1 Binatia bacterium
TGCGAGCAAAGCTACCCGTGTGCTTGATCCGGAGGAGATCAAGCTTCTCATGAAACAAGGCCAACAATTCATTGCGGCGGGCGATGTGGTCACGGCCCGAGCCGTATTCCAACGAGCTGCTGAGGCCGGCGACGCCGACGCTGCGGTGGCGTTGGGCGGGACGTACGACCCCATCGTGTTTGCAAAGCTCGGCGTGGCGGGACTGGGCGCGGACGTGGAGAAAGCACGAACCTGGTACCAAAAGGCCGAGAGCCTTGGCTCAGCGGAAGCAACACGGCGGCTGGCCATTCTTGCAAATCGTAATTTCACGCCCATGCCTTACCCCATGCGTTAGAAGTGGGTTTCGAGTTGCGACGCTATTTTGACGATTTCGACGTTGAGCACGTCGAGCTTGCCAGCGATATCGCCGAAGATGAGATAGGTCCGAGGCATCCGCGCGCCGCCGAGCCGCCGCCCGCCCTATTTCTCGAACTTAATCCAGCACTTCGAGCGAGGAGCAACCAACGCCAAAAACCTGCAATCCATGAACTGGTCTTTGTAGTCGGGCCTGAACAACGCCATATAGCTCGCATTGCCGCAATCGATGCTCCAAAAATCAACGCCATCTGGCGCGCTGCCCTGGTACATCGTGCGAGTGACCGCCGCACAGGGTTGGCCGTTGGCAGAAATGAAGCGAGTCATGGTCTCGTGCCGCTCTTGCTGCGGCAGTAGGAAAAGCATTTTTGAGGTCTCATTGCCTTCTCTGAGCACCCGGGGGTCATCGAGCAGGGTGTCGCTCTCCTGAGCGTGACCAATGGACGGCGCGAGAATGCACGCCAGCGCGATTACTATCATGGGCCTGGCCATTGCGCATTACCTCACCATGTCTTGACGCTCATTCGGCCATATTCTTCGCGCGGGATCCGACGGCTATCATGATAGTAGATTTCAGAATCCAATGGGTTAATTTTTTATGCGGCCAGGTGACTCATGTCAGACTCCGAATTCGTCATGCGATGCAATTAATCGGTATCGAAGTTGAGCGCGCGAACAGTCTATTTCCCAACGACGAATCCGAAGCCGTCTGTGAACTGTTACGCCGCTCGCACGAAAATCCTGACTTAAAAAAGGGAATGCTTTTTATGTGCGCTTTAAACGTGATCCGCGAGGGGCGAGAAAAAAGAGTTTGGCTTAAAAGCTTCGAAAATTGCTTTCTGATTTCATTCAGTTCAAAAAAACTGATCGCGTAAACTGTCCCGCAACGCCTGAAATTGACTCGCAAGTCTTGTTTTCGTGCTTTGTGCACGGTGACCCAATGTCCGCTTTCGGGGGTAAAGCGGGCAGTACGATACTGTCACGCATTATCCGCCTGCGTTTGACTTACGACGGCGCTAACGTTGAGTCACCGAGCTCTTTGATCCCTCAAAACGGTTCGTCCAGATCGCACCGGCACTGAATGGAACGCGGGTCGTCAAGAGGTTGCGTTCTATTCGCAAGCTGAGCTTTCTCGCCATTAACCGTAAGGCCCGGTTTTAACCATATGGAACTTTATTACCTCGGTTAAATTAATATTAACGAGCAATTATTTGCTCGTGCTAAGCTCCGAACCACGTCTCAGCATTCCTGATCAGTCAAGACACAAATAAAAAATAAATCTGATCAGAGACCAGCGCGTGAGAGGCGATTCAGAGGCCAGCGCGTGAGAGGCGATCATGAGTGCTCCGATCCCCGACGACGGCAATGATTCCGAACTTAATAAGTATGCGCCTAAACCGTTTCGCGATCCAACGACTCCGTCGTCTTCCGCCGAAACACCGTATGTCCCTTCGGCGCCAACCGCTCCTTTGCCCAAAATCGCAAGTCAGGATCGTCGGACGACATCCGATTTTTCTTCCGGGTCAGAACCTGTCCCGGAGCCGCCACCACCGCCACATCGGTTAGAGGACGGGACGTCGACATTGATCGGCCGGATAGCGTTAGTCGTCACATTTGCGGCCGTCGTCGCACTGGTGCTCATTTTCGCAAAGCCGATATCGCAAGGCGTGCACGCGCTGTTCGAGACAGTTTCGCGAGCAGTCCAAACATCTAAGTCTGATGTGCTGACCCCGAGTAACGCGCCGTCGAATGAACCGATCGCTCCGGCCGCGCGGGTTGCAGCGGCCCCTGTTGCGCCGCCAGCACCGGCTTCCGTTGGTCAGTCTTCCACACAGACGCAAGCGTCGCTTTCGTCGCCCGCTCAGCCAACCGGGCAAGAACCAGGCAGCGTCAGGACTACCTTTCGCGGCGTAACCGACAACGAAATTCGGTTTGGGATTTCCGCAGCACTGAGTGGTCCGACCAAGGAACTCGGCCAGAATATGAACCGGGGCATCGTGGCGGCGTTCAACGTGGCCAACGCCAATGGCGGGGTGCACGGCCGGCAGCTCCGCCTCGTCGCCGCAGACGACGGTTACGAGCCGGCTCGAGCTGCCGAAACAATGAAGCAGCTCTATGAGAAAGACCAAGTTTTTGGAGTAGTCGGCAACGTGGGAACGCCCACGGCGGTGGTCGCATTGCCCTATGCCCTTAAGCGTAAGATGCTGTTTTTCGGGGCCTTCTCCGGCGCCGGCTTGCTGAGGAACGATCCACCCGACCGATACGTTTTCAACTACCGCGCCAGCTACGCTGAAGAGACCGCCGCCACGGTGCACTATCTGGTAAAGGTTAGGCAGCTAAAGCCGGAGCAGATCGCCGTCTTTGCGCAACAGGATTCATACGGAGACTCCGGCTTCGTCGGCGTGACAAAGGCTGTTCGCGCGCTGGGCGGCGATGACACCGCGGTCTTGCGCCTCCATTACCAGCGCAACACCGTCGACGTGGACGACGCTGTCGAGCAACTCAAAAAGAGCCGCGTTCCCATAAGAGCAGTGATCATGGTGCCCGCCTATCGGGCCGCGGCTAAATTCATTGAGAAGACGCGCGATCTTTATCCGGACATGATCTACACCAGTGTTTCGTTCGTCGGCAGCACCGCGCTAGCCAACGAGCTGATGCTGCTGGGCAAGAGATTCGCAAATGGAGTGATTGTGACGCAGGTCGTCCCTGCGCTTGATGGCCACTCTTCGTTGGTGATCGATTACAAAAATGCGCTCGCCAAATACTTCCCGGGAGAGGCGCCGGATTATGTGTCTCTCGAAGGTTACGTGGCGGCCAACGTGTTGATTGCAGCGTTGAAACAGAATGGTCCTCAGCTCGACACCGAAAGACTGGTAGCAACTCTCGAGAATCTCCGGGACCTCGATATTGGGCTCGGCACACCCGTGACTTTCAGCCGATCCGAGCATCAGGGCGTGCACAAGGTGTGGGGTACACAGCTCGACGCGACCGGGCGTTATCAACCCATTGACATGCAGTAGCGGCAGCACGCTTCATTGTGGCTATCGCGATGTGCGCTTAGGGTCACGAGCGGACATAGGGACAATCCAGTGCGATGTCCGCTTTACCCCAGAAGCGGACATTGGTCAGCATGAGTGGAGCGCAGGGTTTAAGTCATCGAAGTCTTCAAGGCAGATCGACCTCGATGACCAGAGCTGCAACAAATTTGCCGCACTCGATGCGTGTGGCGCTACCCTTCGCCAGCATGCGGCAGCCCTTTCCTGGTAAGGTCGAGCCGATGGGTATCTCGACCTACTACCAGGGGCATTCAAACCGCACCGCCCTGCGCGCGGATAAACTTGTGGATCTGACGCTGGCGGGAGGCGCACATGAAATTTCTTCTACCCGTACAAGAAACCAAAATTGCTGAAGAAAGCTACCAAGCCCTCAAGAAGTTCATTGAAAAGCAGACCGGCTGGCCGATATCGGACAGGCGCTAACGCCACAATGAACGAGACTTACACGCTCGCGTCGGAGGACCTGATCCGCTGAACGGCGAGAAAGTGTTCCCCATATTCAAACCTAAAAACCCAATCAGCCCATTTCTGGTGTGCACAATTCTGGCCAGCCATGATGCGCATGCGGTCGAGTTTGAGCCAGAAAGCAAGCTCCCTTGAAAAAAACCCCGGCGCGATGGCTGCGGCCTTATCTCGGCTCGGATTGTCGGCGGGTATTGTAGGCGATCTCTACCAGGCAGAAGTACGCGCCCGCCAACGTGGCGGCGATTGCGAAGCCAATGAAGGCCCCGGCAAGGAAGCCCACATATTCCCAATATTTGGGCGCGTCTTCTGTTGCCTGCCGTACATCGAACCATCCAAACACACCGCCGGAAAATGTGACGACGAAGATTGAAAGCAATGCCACCCACTGCGCGGTCGCGATGATTAAGCGTCGAATAAATCGCATTGTGAGTTCTCCATGTGACAACGAACACGGTGCTGCGAGCGTGCTGGCAGCCCTTCTTCTTTACTCCTATATTGGCTGCATGTTGTGGCGTGAGCGTAACTCACGCAGTAGGCCCAGGAATGCGCCTGCCGCTTTCATTCATCCG
>DASXSW010000572.1:0-4918 GCA_036505755.1 Binatia bacterium
CGAGCGCTTCATAGCCTCCACGACCACGGTATTCCTTAAGTCCCTCATGTCCTTGCGCGACGCCATGAGGGAAAAGGATGCCTTCCATTCCTTAGAAAACCCCCGTGTCGAGGAGTTGGTAGATGAGTTCTTTCAAGGAAGAGTCGATGGTGTCCAGGCGTTGTACGTGGGGTCCACCCGCGAGATGCTCCGTGATCTCGTCCAGGTCTTCGATTTTTACTTTTGCATACCAATGTTTGTCCGGATAGAGCACGACGTTGGGCCCTTCTTGGCAAGCGCCGAAGCACATATAGGGCTTCACTTCCACGTCGGTTAACCCTTTGGCCGCAACACGCTTTTCGAGCTCAGCCATGAGTTGCTCAGAGCCTCGGGACTTGCAATCGATGTTCTGACAGACAAGACAGGTTCGACTCACACAGTTCTCCTTGAGTTTAATTACTAACGTATCAGCGGAGATGCAACAGGCCTTAATTAATTCAGTTGCACCTGCGTGACCCAGTCTTTGCCCTCGATGATCTCAGCCAAGATCCTCTCATCATCGTCGGTGGGGAGAACTTCGGTCACGTGTTGCTTGTACGCCTCGGGTGTCAGCAATTCTCCAGTGACGCTGTAGGTCTTATCGACGTATTCACCGATGGAGCGGTTAAACTTCAAGTCCGGCGCGTAAATTTTCGGCTGGTCTTTGGGTATCAGCTGATTGAGCTGGTCAATCAGTTTGGCGCTTTCAGTGAGGTAATGATCGCGAGCCAAGTCGTTGAGCTTGTCTTTTTCCGCAGGAACTGTCGCTTCATGCTCGTCATATCGCCCTTTCAAGCCCCAGGTGTAAGCCCAGTGAGCGGAAGAAGAATGGTCCGTTCCGAATAGATCGTACGCGGTCGACAACCATTTGTTGAAGTACTTCTGCACAATCGGGATAGGAATCTTTCCGGCTCGCAGTATGCGGGTCAAACCGGTATGGCCGGTGAACATGTGAAAAAACTCTTCTTTGAGCATGGCCGTAACACTTTCCGCCAATGGCGCAAAGGCTGAGTGGGACAACATGGTCAGCTGATATTTGCCGTCACGATCGACGAATTCCGTGTAAGTGAAAAAGTCGAGCCAATTCTTCACTGGCGCGTTGAACGAGCCGAGCAATCGATCCCCTCGGAAAGCGCGGCGTTCCAAAAGCTTTCGGGCCTCCAGTTTGCCGGAGTCGCCGAAATAATTGACCAATAGGTAGCACATCTGCCAGCCATGGCGCATTTCCTCGCTGTTGACCCGGGTCAGCGCTTGCCGGTCGTACTCCGTGGGGGCGGTGTCCAGTAAGTTTTTCTGCTGTTCAACGGAAGCGAATTCGGTGTCGCCCTGGTAGACGATCAAATTCAGCAAAGCGTCGCGAATCGATTGATTAGGAATCTGGCTGATTCGTTGCCATTTCGCTTGCCCTTTGAAGTCGCCAAATTCGATCTCGGGAGTGTGTAGTTCGCCTAATTTGGTTTCAAACTTGTAGTCGCCGAGCAAGGCTGCGTCGTAGCCGATATCTTTTTGCCACTGGCGGAAGTAGTCGATCCAGTCATCAAAAGTCGAAATTTTGAACATGGGAGTTCCTTTCGGATATCATTCGAACGAGCGTTCGAATTAAAATATAGCTCCCGGCCCCGCACAAATCAATCCCCCCATCAAGATTTAAGCTAACTGCCCGACCTAGCGGTACATCTCCAAGAGTTCGACCATGCCCAGTTCACGCATTTGCTCGAACAAGTAGCGCTTTATCTCACCCACGGTATCCATCTCGAGAACGATCTCAGCTGCTGCCTTGGCCGCTTGGTAAGTGATTGATCGAATTGCTTTCTTTATCACTGGAATATAAAGGGAGCCCATGCTGAACTCCTCCAGGCCCATGCCCAAGAGCAATAGCGCGGAAAGGGGATCGCCGGCCATTTCACCGCACATGCCAACCCGCTTGCCTTCTTGTTTGCCGGCTTGGATAGTTGTGTTCAGGGCAGCGAGCACCGCGGGGTGCAACGGCTCATAGAGGCTCGCGACCCTTCGATTGCTCCGATCGACGGCCAAGATGTACTGGATGAGGTCATTGGTGCCGATGCTGAGAAAATCGACTTCGCGCAGAAATCGATCGGCGAGCTGAACCGCGGCGGGTACTTCGACCATAATGCCGAGCTCCATTTGCCGGTCATATGGCGAGCCTTCGCGCTCAAGCTCCTGCTTGGCTTCAGCCAGTATTTCTTTGACTTTCTGAATTTCTTCCAAGCTCGAGACCATCGGAATCAACAAACGAACGCGGCCGAGATCGCCGGCGCGTAGAATCGCCCTCAGCTGTGTCTTGAAAATTTCTTCCACTTCCAGGGAAATGCGAATCGAGCGCCAGCCCAGAAATGGATTTGGCTCGATCGGTACGCTGCGCATATAGCTTGGATACTTGTCGGCGCCGATGTCCAAGGTGCGAATCGTTACAGGCTTGCCAGCCATGCCTTCCACGACCCGGCTGTAAAGTCCGTATTGTTCTTCTTCACTCGGAAAGTCTCGATGAGATAAAAATGGAATCTCGGTGCGATAGAGTCCGACTCCCTGCGCGCCGTGCAGGTGAGCGAACGCGACATCGCTCAACAAGCCAATATTCGCGTAAAGCGACACCCGGTGGCCGTCGATGGTTTCGGGTGGTAAAGTTTTTAGTCCGCCAAGCTCGCGATTGAGCTCGGCGTAATCTTGCTCCAGGCGATTGTATTCGCGGATGACTTCAGAGTGTGGGTTGACATGCACATTGCCGGCGTTACCGTCGACGATCAACATATCGCCCTGGTGAACCGACTCCATTAAATCTTCGATGGCGACGACGCTCGGAATCTCGAACGACTTGGCCAGGATCGAGGCGTGTGAGGTGACACCACCGGTCGCGAGCGCGATCCCTTTAAATTTGTCTCCCTCAAGCATGCTCAGATCAGCCGGGGAGAGGTCGTGGGCGACCAACACCGCGTCATCCGGTATATCATACTGCTGGCCGGGCGTGCCGGAAAGATTCTCGAGCAGTCTTTGCGCGGCGTCTTTGACGTCGGTGGTTCGTTCACGCAAGTAGTTGTCTGCAATTTGTGAGATCGTTGCTAGGTAATGCTCGAAGACGACCCGTACCGCGTACTCGGCGGTGTACCCTTCTTTGAGGATTTGAGTTTCAATTTGATCAATAATCGCTGGATCTTCCAGAATGAGTCGATAGACATCGAAGATGGCGTTCTCGTCTTTCGAGATCAGATGACTCATGCGGGTTTTGACCACGTTAATTTGCTCGATACCCCGCTCCACCGCGCCGCGAAATCGTTCCGTCTCCCGCTGCGGACTTCTGGCTTTTTTCTTTGGAATCGCGCTCAAATCCATGCGCGGCTGCAAGACAAAAGCTCTGCCTCGACCAAAACCGGGCGATGCTGCCAGACCCGTCAAACGTCCGCGCCAGTGTTGTTTGAGTTTCGATATTTTTTCCCGACGACCCCCTTCGTACGATCGCAGCTTGCGCATGGCGTCGTTCATGCGCTTTTGAAAGTCTTTGCGTTCCTGTTCCTTGTTTTTGAGCGACTCAGCGAGACGGGCTTGAACAATGATGCTTGCAGCTTGCGCCGAGATTGTCGTCAACAGGCGGATTTCGTCGCGGGAGAATTCACGCCGGCGGGAAGTCTGGACGACGAGAACGCCGAGCGGCAATTTTCTATCAATGAGCGGTACGCCGAGAAATGAATGAAAATGCTCTTCATGCGTTTCCGGGAAATACTTGTAGCGCGGGTGAGCAAGCGTATCTGCGACCATGACCGGTCTCATTCTCTCAATGACCAAACCGGTGAGGCCCTCGCCGGTGCCCATGGATACTTTGCCGACGGACTCAGGGTCCAGGCCCTTGGTCGCCCAAAGCGTCAAACGATTCTTCTTTCGGTCCAGAATATAGATCGAACAAACTTCGGTCTGCATTCGTTCCGCCACGGTGGCGACGATGCTATCGAGGGTCTCCTGAAGATCGTGTGATTGACTGATAAGGGTACTGATATCCGCGAGGATATCGAGATGCGGCGGAATATTCGGACCGGTTTTTTTTCTTTTAGCCATAGCTGTAGAGGGAGACTAGTCTGTATAAAACACAAATTACGATTTTCCGCTAGCGAGGTGGCGAGAGGGTAGTGGGGTATTAGTGTGTGACTAGGGCGAGCAAATCCTATTGCGCCCACGAAAAATGCTGGCTGGTCCGTTGTACCAGCATTCTACGTATGCCACACCCATCAACAAAAGCATGATAAGCAGAAGACCAAAAATCGGAAGGAGTGTATTCGACCAGATGTATAGGCCAAATTGCTTGACAAACCTCCGAAGTATCAATGTAAGAACGGTCATCGTGTTTGGCCCAGTATATCCCATAGCGTATATTCTTTTAACTACCGGTCGGCGCTACCCCGTAATCAATTCCTGAATAGTCCATAGGTGATTAGTCAATCCGCTCACGATTCGTTGTATAGATCGTTTGCGGGACAGCCTAACTGTTTTTCCGATTGTCGTTTGGGCGGAGGGAATCGTGATGGCGTACTGTCACACTTCTTACAAATGGCCGAATGATCAGACTTAAAATCCGTCGAAGTGTTTCAATAAAGGTGAAAATCACGGGGTATAGTTATCAAATTAAATCGAGTTAGATACACATTATAACCCCACTACCGGCGAGAGCGCGTCAGTGGATAGCCACTCCTGATCTCAGGCGTCGCGCGTCGGAGGAAGTGCGGATTGGAAGGAATCGTCCCGGAATGGGCTCACCGCAGGGACATCGGTCGCCGTTGAGGTTGTATTCGAGAATATCATGCCATGAACGGCGGATGAGCCTGCGCTCACAAGCGGGGCAGTAAGTCGTTTGGCCTTCGTCGTCATAAACATTGCCGACGTAGCAATACTTGAT
>DASXSW010000573.1:0-24837 GCA_036505755.1 Binatia bacterium
TCGATGACACGACGCACTTCCGGGGATAACTCCATCAGTGCCAAACGTCGATCCAACTCGCGGTTAAATGAGTGCACGATCACGATACCCAAAACCGCGATTCCCAGAAGTCCAGCGATGCGCGACAAGGCATTGTTCACGCCGGAGGCTACGCCGGCGCGCTTTTCCGGTACGGCGTTCATCACTGTCGTGGTGAGCGGCGCGACGCTCACTGCCATTCCCAATCCCAGCACCACCATGGCGGGAAAAAACGTCATCCAGTAATTGCCACCCACTGCTGGAATGATAAACAGTCCATACGCTAGAGCGACAATGGCGGGACCCACGACCAGCGGCACCTTGGCGCCGTACCTTTTTACCAAGCCTCCGGACCAGCGCGAGAGCAAAAACAAAATGAGAATGAAGGGCAGCCAGGCGGCGCCTGCGGCCGTTGCCGAATACTCTTGGACCTGGATCAAATTGAGCGGAAAGAAAAACATCCCGCCACCCAAGGCAGTGTAAAGAAAAAGCGTCAGCAAATTGGCGCCGCTAAAATTGCGCGAGCGAAACAGCGCGAGCGGCAGCATCGGATGCGCCGAGCGCGCTTCGACGAGAAGGAACGCTGCGAGTGACAGCGCGCCGCCGCTAAGTGTCGCGAGCACCAGTGGATCGCCGAAACCTAAACGTGATGATTCGATCAGGCCATAAACAAGGGCACCCAAGCCCAGTGTCGCGAGCGCGGTGGCAGACCAATCCAGAGTCGCATTTGCGTCGTCATCCCTGCTTTCAGGCACGTGCAATAAAGAAATCAGCAAGACGATGAGCGCAAGCGGCACGTTGATGAAAAACACGGCGCGCCACGAGGCATGCTCGATCAGCCAGCCGCCGATGACCGGACCGATGCCTGCCGTAATCGCAGTGAACCCCGACCATGTGCCGATCGCCTGCCCGCGCCTCGCTTCATCGAACGAGGCGCTGATGATGGCGAGGCTCCCCGGCACGAGCAGCGCGCCGGCCATGCCTTGAATTGCGCGCGCGACGATCAGTTGACTGACGCTTTCAGCCAGCCCGCAGCCAATCGACGCCAGCGCGAAGAGAGCGACGCCGAAGCAGAAGATCCGCCGCCTGCCGAAGCGGTCGCCCATCGATCCGCCGGCCAAAAGCAATGCGGCGAGAAAGAGCGCGTAGGATTCGACCACCCACTGCACGTCGATAACCGTCGCGTTGAGGTTTTTCTGCAACGCGGGCAGCGCGACGTTGACGACCGTGCTATCGATGAAGGCCATGCTCGACCCCAAAATGGTTGCGGCCAAAATCCACGGCTCGGACACACGCGCGCATGGAACGACGGTCTGACGCGCTCGAATGACGCCTTCATCGCATGGCTGCGGAAAAATATTCGCCATCGTCTAAATAAACGTTCCAGTCCATCGAGAGTTTAGATCTGTTTAAATAGTTCCAGACGTTCAAGTCGTTCAAGGCGACCTCGCCGCGTTGATTGGCAATCCAACCTCCTACCGCAAAGATATGTGGGAAAAAGCTCGACAATCAATGCAAGACATAAAAGCCAAGGGCAGAAAAATCGGCCTTTTACGAGGACGTGTCAGGCCTCACTCTCTGCCAGGTGACAATCGATGCGTGCTCACTTTCGCAACTGTTCGAACCATCCTCCTTAATGAGTCTCTGCAAAGGAGCGTCGTCCTTGTAAATATCCGGCTGCAAAAACTCTTTTGGCAACCGGCCCGAAATCAGTGGCAGGATCGGAGCGGAAAACGCAGCCACGACCGAGTTGACAAGATGAGTTGCCACGGTATGAGTACATCATCAGGAGGTTTTTCATGAGGATCCTGGTTAGCTTCATCGCCGGTTTTCTCGCGACTGTCATCTTTCACCAGTTGGTTCTAGCTTTATTGTGGTGGGCGGGTATGGCGCCGTTCGGCCCCTTTTCCATGGCAGCGACCCAACCGCTTGGCGTACCAGCCGTGATTTCGCTGGCATTCTGGGGTGGAGTGTGGGGCATCTTATTTGGATTGATTCACAACCGTTTTCCACGTGGCAGCGGGTATTGGCTAACGGCTTTTTTGTTTGGCGCCATTCTCCCTACGGTGGTTGCTCTTCTAGTAGTCCTGCCGATCAAGGGCCGCCCCATCCGCGGCGTTTGGCAACCACCTCTACTGATGACGGCCTTTCTGGTCAACGGTGCCTGGGGTGTTGGCACCGGCTTGATCATTAGGGCCTTGTCGGGTTTGCTCACCGGTGCTCGCGAGTCGTCAGCTTGAATCTTGTTGTGGCAGATGTTGGGCTCCGCCCCCAATCACATACGAATGCCTTTATTCTCAGAGCCCTATGTCAGGAAAGATGTCGCATCTAGAAATAACGTGAAGATTGCAAGCTTTTGCAAACTCGGATCAGCGATAACGGGGATCGGGGCTGTCGTGCATGCAGATCCCGACGCTAAAGGACTGTTCAATTCGGTTGGCCCGCAATCATTCGAATCTGTTAGTCCTACAATTTAGTGCGAACCTTGTTCGGCCCGCCCATAGTCTTTCCAATTCTTTGTCGGGTAAGCGTCTAGCGTGATGCTGAGAGGAAGAAGCTAATCATATATCCGGCAGTTCCCGCGGCTTCGGGCCGAGCGTTCGCCCAGGCATGCTTGCCGAAGGAAGGTAGTGGTTCATTTTCAATCCACCATGACTCTTAAAATCGAGAAAGATTCCTCGCTTTGCTCGGAATGACAACTACATAGGCTATGTGTCATCTCGAACAAAGTGAGAGATCTTTCCCAAACTGAACCACTACCCGAAGGAAAGATATGTGGACCTACTGCGCGAATTGGTCCCCAGCCAGATAGCGGAGTCTTCCGTGCCCTCGCTCGCCGCGTCGTAAATGACTTTAGCAACGTCCTCGGAACTCATCGTCCTCGCTGCTGTCATTCTGGCAAACGCCTCGTTTGTGCGCGCGACGAAGTCGTCATAATCCGTGAGCGAAGGGTTCAGCTAACGAGCCGGGAATCATCAAACCGTCGGCACAGTTCCGCCGTCAATGACATATTCCGTGCCGGTGATGGAGGCAGCCCGCGGCGAGGCGAGGAAGGCGACGAGGTCCGCTACTTCTTTCGGCCGGGCCGGGCGTCCGATCGGGATGCCGCCGAGTGAGTCCATCAAAGCCTGACGAGCGCCCTCGTGGTCGGTGCCCATTTTTTTCGCTAGTTTCTCGACCAGGCCGACGGCGGCTTCTGTCTCGACCCAGCCGGGGGATACCCTGACCACGCGGATGCCCTTCGGGCTCACCTCCTTGGACAGGCCTTTGCTGTAGTTCGAGAGCGCAGCCTTCGCCGGGGCGTAGGCGATGGTGGCTTCGGCCAGCGGCAATTGCCCCTGGATCGAGGTGATATGGATGATCACGCCAGAGCCCTGGCCGAGCATCGTCGGCAAGAGCAGGCGATCCAGCCGGACGGCCGGAAACAGGTTAAGGTCAAGCGCGCGATGCCATTCGCCATCGTCGAGCACCGCGAAGCCGCCCGCAGGCGCCGACGATCCGCCGACGACATGGACGATGATGTCGATGCCCCCGAGGCGATCGCGTACTGCATCGGCCACAATCGCGCATCCTTCGGGGGTGGTGATATCAGCTGCCACGAACAGCTCGTCGGGAAGGTCACTGGGGCGCGTGCGGGCGGTGGTGAGGACCGTCGCACCGGCCTCGCGCAGCCGCGCGGCCACCGCTTCGCCGATCCCCTTCGTGCCGCCCGTGACGAGCGCCCGGCGGCCATCCAGTTCGAGATTGTCACTCATCCGCGGATCTCCAGCGAGGCGATCTTGTTGCGTTCGAGCCCGAAGACGAACTCAAGCTTGACCGGACTGCCGGGGAAATTCCCGGCGACCCGGCTCGTGACGACGGTCTTGCCGTCTTTCTGAGCGGACTCGAGAGGCTCGACTGTGTGCTGGTATTTCTTCTTGGTCTCTGCCTTCCATTGCTTGATGGCGGCCAGGCCTTTGATAGTTCGGCCTTCGTCTCGCACGACGGCATTATCGGCAAAGCACCGAGCCACGGCTTCCGTATCATGCCCGTTCTCGGCGGCGATATAGGCCGCAATGGGTTCAGGAAGATCGACAGACATATGGGTTTCTCCTGGTCAGTTTCAGAGTAACACACGATGACCCTGAACTCTTTCGTTGCATCGATTCGACTTACACCTTACCTTTTCCTTCCCAGTAGCTCGTCGATGAGTCTGGCAGGAGGCTCCGGATCCAAGAAACCGGTGACGCGATACTTCTCACCGTCCTCCCGCCGCGCGGCGGGGAGAACATTATTCTTCGGAATATCGATTCTCATCGAGTTGGATGCTTCTCCGACCTTTGCGTTCATGATTTCCTGCCAAACCATTTGCCCTTTGCGGGAGAGAAACCAATTAGTGAAAACCTTGGCCGCATTCGGGTGAGCCGCCTTGCTGATCAGGGCAAGCCCGCTGTTGCCATTGAGACCTATGCCGTTGCCGGCCTCTTTAAGATGCTTGCGGTCCAGCTCGCTCACCGGCATTCCGTCTCTGCTCGCGCGCTCCACGTCCGCGCAACCTATGCACAGGACAACCTTGCCGGTTCCGAGCCAGTCCGTCGCTTGTCGCCGGTCGCGCGAAACCGTGACGTTCATCTCGCTCAACAGGCGCTTTATAAAGTCGCGACCGAGACGCGAATTGTAATAGATTGGCGTCATACTCGGGAAACCGGAGCCGGTTCGCTCGAACATGGCGATCTTCCCCTTCCACTTCGGATCAAGCAGATCCCAGTAAGAGTTAAAGTCGCCGGGTTTTACCAACTCCGTATTGTAGAAGATGCTTGTTCCTGCGACATTCCCCTCATAAAGAATAATATGCTGGCTGTCGAGGTCGACATAATGATGCTTGCCGCCAAGCCACTTGGATTCATCCGTGACTTCGGGGAGGATAAAAGTGGATTTGATCGGAGCCGTGACCCCGGTGCGATAGAACTCATAGAATGCCGCGCCTCCCATGACTCCGCTGTAAAGATCGGCCAAGTATTTTCCGGCTCGCCGCTCCGACAGGATGCGCATCGTGAGATCGCCGACACGTCCGGTGATCGTGATCGGTCTTATGAAAGGAAATTCTTTCGTAAATGCCGCCACGACATCGGGGTGAGTGATTTCCATATCACCCCAGAGAGACACGGCGCCTTCTTTCTTAGCGCCGGCAATAGTTTTCTCCCACGCCGATTGCCACCCAGGCTTCTCCGCTGCCGCTGCGGCGCGCGTGCCCCGCGCCATAGCAAAACTCAGAAGCAGGAGAATGGAGATCGCAATCTTGCGCGGCAAAACTTTCAGAGAAAACACCGCAGAGAACACCCGCATGCTCACTTTCCTTCCTTGCCCGATTTCACGGGCTGGTACTCGAGGAACCCGTGAACAGAAAGATCCATCAAGTTTCCATCGATATCCGACACCCGCAATTCAGCAAACGACGTGTCTGCCGGTCGTCGCATGACGCGCTTCTGCCAGCTTTCCAGCCTGCGCACCGTCTCATCCATGTCGTCCACCTTGATGCCGAAGTGGTATAAACCGTTCGGACTCTGGTTCGGCGAGTTAGCCAAAATGGCCAACTCAAAATAGCCGTCGGTCAAATGAAAACTTTTACTTTCTTGAACTTGCGCAGGCACAACACCTTCTCTGACCTCACGAAAGCCAAAAGCCTCAATATAAAAAGCTGCGAGTTTCTCGGGTTCCTCGGTTCGTATAGCCAAATGCCGTAGCTGATTCATAGTTAGGTCCTTTCCTTTTGCGACGAGCCAGTGCTTTGTTGTCAATGTGCCTGCCAGTCATTTGCGATTGGCATATTTTTCTACTGGCTGATACTCGAGCGTTCCATGAACGGAGAGATAGATATGGTTTCCTGACGGATCTGAGAGCCATAGATCTTTCGACGAGCTCGATCCCGGCTTTCCGATCGCCTTGCCGGGTTGGGCCTTTTCTATGCGGTTGATAGTGGCATCGATGTCGTCTGTCTGCAGACCGAAATGGTGCAAGCCATTGCTATTCTGCTGGTTCGAGTTCTCCAGGATAGCCAGCTCCACCGTGCCATCCGTCAGGTAAATGGTCTTTCGTCCTTCTGGCGTTGGACGAGATTGCCAGAAACCAAAAACTTCTTTGTAAAAGCTCGCCAGTTTCTCGGTGTCATCCGAGCTGATCGCTAAATGCCGGATCTGAGCCATGTGCGCGTCCTCCTCGATTAGAATCTAGTAGTTCATTTAGATCAAAACTCGCTCTCGACTGTCAACCGCAGAGCAGCAAATCGTTCTGTAGCGAGATTAAGTAAGGGTGTAGTATGTTAAAGCTCTGCGTAGAAATCCTATTCGGGCCAATTGGCGGACGTTTCAGGTTCTTGTGCAGTAAAGAGGGGTTTGTTAAGTCAGGCAGTTGCTATGGCATACTTTGGTCGCGCATTGATCATAATTGTTTACTCATTGTTCGCGATATCTGCGGCCGACGCCGGCGAACCGCTCGATCTGGTAAAATCAACGCACGAACGTTTTCTTCAAGTCCTACAAGATCCGATGCTTCAATCTAAAGACAAGGAAATGGAGATTAATGACCGGCTACGCGATATACGGATGCCCCTGATAGACGTCGATGAGATGGCAAAACGTGTGCTCGCAAAACACTGGACTCCTCTAACGACCGCTGAACAGAAGGAATTCATTGAAGTGTTCCGTGCTTATTTAGAATTGCTTAACTACATTCCTTATAGGTTTGCTTCTGCAACCCTGGTTCTCGAACGCGAGAAGATTGAGCAGGAATTTGCTGAAGTCGAAGGCTACTTCTACTTTCCAGCGGCAAGGAATGCTCCCGTGGTCTATAAACTCCGTCTCGTCGAAGGGAAATGGAAGCTATACGACTCCAGTGGATGGGGCGTCAGCAGCGTTGAAAATTTGCGTGCACAATTCGACCGGGTTATCGCGAAATCATCGTTTCAAGGATTGATAAAACTGCTGCGTGAGAAGAAAGAATCAATGGAAAAACGCAGAGCTACTGAAAAATGATCGGCGACAACCGAGAAAACAATTGGAAATGTCCCTTTTCTTTTCCCGAGTTAGTAGAGTTAGGCAAGTCTGACACGCCACTCCGCTACTTCATTAACATGTGAAGTTTTGTAACCAATGGGGATTCTTGCGTGGAGAAACTTCCAGCACGTTGACTCGCGTTCCTACAGTTTTGTCATACTTTGCGGTGGCTTGAATTACAAATTCGACGTGTCGGAACGCTCGCATGGACACAGGAATGGAGCTCGACATGTTTCGCCACACTTCATCTGCGGACTTTGCTCTTGCAGAATGTCCTTCTATCAGATCCTGGGTTATTCCGTTACTCGAGTACGGCAACTCACGCGCCGGGAGAACGAGCTGTTTGTGAAGAATTGGTTGTATCCCGAGTTCATCGAGGTAAATCGACTCCACGAGAAGCTGGGCCTTGTCTCCCTGAAAACCTACGAACATGCCAACCACCAAGACATTCTGATCATTCGCCTTAGCCAACTGTTTTACACGCGCCGGGTTAGCGAGATAAAAGGACGAGTAGTGGCGCTTCGCTCGCGTTGCCCAACCATTTGCCGCCGCGCCTAAGTCGCCACTCTGCTCTGTATACGATTCACGAGCATCAGAATAAGAATTCCAAGACGCGACGGGATCGTTTAATTGATCGCGGACATAGTCCGCAATCCCCGCAAGCGCGAAGGCCGCGTTGTTGAATGGCACAATCTTGCACTCAGTCTCATTGGTGGACTTTAGATCAGGAGCCAACTTATAGCCATGTGTATCAGCCGCGATAAGGATCCGGTCCGGATCAAGTTGTACAACGATTGAGGTCGCGCCAACGGACCCACTCAACAAAAACAGCAAAACAGCACACCCAGTGACTCGCGCTCCCATGGTTGGCCACATATGTACTGCTAACATGTCTATCCTTCCTGCTGAATACAGCGCGGGAACGGGCTCAGTACGGCCTGTGTAACGTAACCAGAAAAAAACTGTGTCTGACTAGTCCAACTGTTTTAACATACCTGAAAGACGGTCGATTCGCATCAGACCAACCCCTCGATCAAAACAGCAAAAGTAAAGACGCGACCCCATTGCCCGACGTTCGACCCCATTGCACGACGTTCGACCCCATTGCCCGACGTTCGACCCCATTGCCCGACGTTTTGATCCACGATGGTCGAAGGCGTGAACGACACACATTACGACATCCCCAACTTCCACCTCTCGGCGCACCACCCGAAGGTGAACGTGGCAGTGCTTTGGTGGCGCTCGGTCGGGCACACACACTCTGCTTTCGTCATGGAGACGCTGATTGATGAGCTGGCCGCGCGCGCTCGCGTGGACCCGTTCGCCTACCGGCGCAGACTTCTTAAGCCCGAAGCCAAGAAATTGCGCGCCGCGCTCGACCTCATGGAAGCGCAGAGCGCCTCCTGGCGCCGCAGCCTGCCGAAGAGCCACGCGCTCGGAATCGCCTGCCACGAATCGTTCGGGACCGGCGTCGCCTGCGCCGTTGACGTATCGATTGAAAAGAAGCGACCCAGGATTCACCGCGCGACGGTCGCGGTTAACTGCGGGCTCGCGATCAACCCGCTCACCATCGAGAGCCAGTTCCAAGCGGGAACGGCGTTCGGCCTGTCGCAGCTCATGGCGAAGGGCGCTATCACGCTCCGTAACGGCGTGGTGGAGCAGAGAAACTTTGACGGCTACGTTCCGCCTTACATGCCCGATGCGCCGGTCACCGTCGACGTCCACATCGTGCCGAGCACCGAGGCGGCGTCCGGATGCGGCGAGCCGCCAGTTCCGGTGATCTCGCCTGCGGTAGTCAACGCGCTGGCCAAGCTGACCAGGAAACGCTACCGTAGCCTGCCGCTCGTCGCCCTCTAGTGTACGTGATGCGAATCTACAGATGACACTCGCGGGTTAAGGAAATTTCTACGTAATCATCGGCTCTTCTGCCGGCGCGCTGATCGGCTTGCAGTTCGTCGTCATGATCCTCATTGCAACATGCCGATCACACGCGGCAGCGCACAAGCGGGCGAGGCGTTTTCGAAGCCGGGCATCGTTCATTTCGGTGTCGTCCTGTTGCTGTCAGCGATGTCTGACTACGAATTCCAAAGACCACGGCGGGCTTTATAGGCAAACAATCGGGTGGCTGCAGTGAGCCATCTGTCGCCGCTTGGAATCTCCTAAGCTTCCTGCGTACACTTCAATCATCGTTCAGCTAATTTTCCCCTCGGAGGAGAGGCATATGAGTTGGTTACCTGCTGAAGAACCAGAGAAGCGGATCGCAACGGGCTGCAGGGCTTTGGAGACCATCGTTGTTCCGCGGCCCCGCGACATTGGAGGATTTGAAGTTCGCCGTGTGCTGCCGTCGGCGGAGCGGCGAAACGTCGGTCCGTTCGTCTTCTTCGACCAGATGGGACCTGCTGACCTCGCGCCCGGTTCAGGGATCGACGTGCGTCCGCATCCGCACATTGGTCTTGCGACCGTAACCTACCTTTTCGAGGGCACGATCGTTCATCGAGACAGTCTCGGCAGTGTCCAATCCATCGAGCCCGGCGCAGTCAACTGGATGACTGCCGGACGCGGCATCGCGCACTCCGAACGCTCCGATAACGAACTCAGGAAAGCGCGACAAAGACTCTATGGCATACAGATTTGGGTTGCGCTGCCCAAACAGTTCGAGGAGACGACGCCTGACTTCACGCATTACGGCGCTGACTTGCTGCCTCAACTCAAAGGCGAAGGAAAGACCGTTCGGGTCATCGCCGGCTCGCTTTTTGGCAGGATATCGCCGGTTAAAACGTTGTCAAAGCTATTTTATGCCGATGCAGTTTTGGATTCCGAGGCTTCACTCGTGCTCACAAACGAGTACGAAGAACGCGGGATTTACCTGCTAGAGGGAAACGTTGAGATCCATGGCCAACTCTTTGAGCCGGGCCGGCTTCTCGTTTTCTCGGGCGGCGACGAAATCGCGATCAGGGCCGTATCCGCCGCGCGATTCGTCGTATTCGGCGGTGAGCCGCTCGACAGTCCGCGTCATGTCTGGTGGAACTTTGTCTCAAGCTCACGTGAGCGGATCGAACAAGCCAAGGCAGATTGGAAAGGCGGGCGCTTTGCGCCGGTGCCGGGCGACTCTGAGTTTATCCCGCTGCCGGAATGAGTGTGAGACATTGACGCGGCGCTGTTCAAAGTTCAAAGTTCCGAGTTCGAGGTTCACCGGCCGGTCCGAGTTTTTGTGGTTCCAGCGGGAGGGTCCGGGAGGAGTCAAGTTTTTTGCTGGCCAGTTCTCCCCATGTCCGGCTACTCGCTTGATCAGCACTTGCGGCAGATGAGATCGCCTTTTGGAAACGGCAAGAGCACGGAGTCCACGCGCGGATCATTTTCGGCTCGGTTGATGAGCTCCGTCTGGTGGCGGGGAGAAGTGACATTATCGATGACCAGTATTCCGCCGGTCACAAGACGCGGCACCGCGAGTTCGTAAGTCTTGGCGTTGAGCTCCGGGGGTTGAAGATCGGAGAAGCAGAACGCGATCTTCTCGAACCGGGTAACATACTCGAGCGCATCGCCGTGAACGGCTTCGACGGAAGATGCCGCTCCGGCGCGGGACATATTTTCGCGAACGAGAGCGACTTTCTTTTCATTGAGCTCGACCGTATTTAACTGGACGCCCCGCGCGCGAGCAGCGAGCGACAACCACAGGCTGGAGTAACCACAACTGCTGCCCAATTCGACAAACGCGCCGGCCGGCGCTGACATCGCCAGGAGCGCAAGGAAGCGGCCGACATCGACGGACACGCTGCGCAGCCCTACCTGGTCGCGCTCGGTTTGGTCCTCGAGTTCGCGCATCACTTGCTGCATGCTGGGTGAAATATCATGAAACACGGGCGTCTCCCTCGAGATTTTCAAACGGCACACTACGACGATCGATCTGCTCTTCGACGTCCTGCGGAAGTAAATTCTCGTTCAGCAAAACAAAATCGCCATAGGTGCCGTGAACCGGACCGAGCAAGCTCCGCTCGGGAAGAAGGCCCGGGTCCCGACCGCCAAAGCGCGGCAACTTTTCGCGATACTTCTGATAGAGCTCATACCAGTTGCGCGTGATCTGGATATAAAATTCCAGCGGCACCGGCGGTTGCTCCGCTTCCTTACACAACGCCGTGGACGGCTCGCGGCGCCACTGCTGGAGCCGCGGCAGAATTCCGTGCGACATTAAAAAATCGTAGCCGGCGGTGGACGATTTGACCGCTTCGCTGATCGATGTATACCCGTGGGGACGCGCCATTTCGACGCCTGAGACAAAACTCGGCTGAACGCCGGTGCCGAAAATTTCCACCGCGTCGCACATCCAGCGCACCCAGTTGTCCCAACCGATACGCTCGGCCTTTCCCGGATTGATCCATTCGAAGAGCCGCCGCTCCCAGATTTCCATGTTGAAGTGGATATTGTCCGCCCCGGCGTCTTTGTAGCGCTGGACCTCTTCCCGCGGCCGTGCATTGACCTCAAAGGTAATTCTTGGATTCGACGTGCATTGTTTGATGGCCTCGATGTATGGCAAGTAAAAATCCGCTTCGGATTTACTGTGTAACGTTTTGGTGATGGTGCCGCCGCTGAGCACGAAGCCGGGCCGCCTTGCGCCAGCCTTGCGAGCGTCAGCTGCAACCTCCTCGCATACTTTCACCACGTCTGCCACCGGTTTTACCGGTGCGGTGAGAGTAAAATCGCGGGACAACTTCATCTGGCGTGCATTCTCATTGATGTCGCAGAACTTGCACTCTTCCTTGGCGCCCCAGTATTGGCAATTGCGAAAGATCGTAATGAACGAGCCAAAAGCGACGATCTCGTGATAGGGCGTGCCGTCCGGCAAACTTTTTGTATAATAATCGGGGGTTTTCGGAAAACGCACCTCGCAGAGCACCCGCCCTGCCGCCGTCATCACAAGCCGGCCGTCCACCACGTCGATCAAGTAGGGCGAATAGGGTGAAAGCGAAGTCTGAATCGATACCGGGCGCATGGCGTAGGGGCCGTTGAGCAGAACGAAATGCTCGGGAACGCGGCGATGCTCGTTTCTTTTGAACTCGGACATTGGCACGAGATCGTAGGAGAACAACCGATACGATTTGACCAGCGCGCCTGCCGTGGCCTCCAGCGCGGCGTCGCTGAACCAATGACCGAGGCTTAAGACGTGCTGCTTGAGAATTGTTTCCTTGGGAACGTCCGGATATTTGGTGAAATACGACTCTAAGTCTTCGGCATCGTTCACTGTAGCTGTGTTACTCATCTGGTGGATCCTTTCGACGGTGGCGAATGAGGAGGTTCCATGGCGCTCAATCACTTGACTTCTTATCGGCGGCACATTTACATGTCAAGCAACGTGGACTTTGGTCATTCAGTACTTGAAATTCGTGCGCGGTCTGGATCGCTTTGATAAAAAGCAGGAATTAAGGTCTCACAATGCAGAAAGGTTCATCGTGTAACAGCGTCATGCCAGCATGGATTGCCGGCATCTAGGGTGCAGGATGCGCCCAGACACGTCCATGTGAATCTGGGTTCCGGCAATCCGTGCCGGAACCACCAACTTGGGAGACTTGTATCATAAGCAGGAATCAACCGGAGACAACTAAGTCTTCACGATAAAGCAGGAGCAGCATGTTCAATACTCGATTAGCAATCATTGCGTGGCTCGTTGGATTGGCTTACCTCACGCTGCTCGGAGCGGGAAGGTCGCACGCTGCGGACGCAAAACCATCGCCCGCCGGGGAATGGGAGCGAACCGTTGAGGCGGCCAGGAAGGAAGGGAAGGTGGTCGTCTCTGTCCCCGCTAGCGCCGAGCTGAGAAGAGGAATAGAGAAAGTCTTCAAGCAGCGCTTCGGTATCGACGCGGAGCTCAATACCGGCAGCGCCGCCGCCGTAGTTGGAAAAATCCGGCAGGAGTCAAAGGCTAGTGTGCCTTATTTCGATGTCCATATGGGCGGCGGCGAATCGATGGTCACAGGACTCTTGTCCGAAGGTATTTTGGCTCCCCTCGAGCCGGCGATGATTGTCAAGGAGATCAAAGAACCGAACAACTGGTGGGGCGGGCATATCTGGTTAGACAAGGCGAAGCGTTACATTTACGCCTCGCAGGCCTATCAGGTCGAGTTGATCTGGTGCAACACGGACTCTGTAAAGCCGGACGAGGTTCGTTCGTTGAACGATTTGATAAATCCCAAATGGTCCGGCAAGATCGGCTACCTTGATCCGCGGACTGCCGGCGCGGGCTCTTCGATGTGGTCTTTTCTCTTGAGGCTAAAGGGCGAGGAATACTTGAAGAAACTGGCAGCCCAGAAGCTTTTCCTCAGCCGCAACCAACAGGTACTGGCGGAAAGTCTGGCGCGAGGAAAAATCGCGCTGGTCGCCGGGCTGAGTTATTATTCATACGCTCCTTTTGTTAAAGCCGGACTGCCGGTGAAAGCGATTTTGACTCCTCGCGACGAGGTTTATGTCAGCGGCGGAAGCGGCAACGTGGCGATCATAAAAAACGCTCCCCATCCGAATGCAGCCAAAGTATTCGTCAATTGGTTCCTCGGCCATGAAGGACAGGAAACATATTCCCGAGCGATGGGTCAGGCGACTCGCCGCCTCGATGTCGATACTCAATGGACAAAAGAGATCGGCGTCACTGCGGCGAAAGATGGACTGACCACGGACCAATACTCAAAGCTCGAGAATCAGTCAGAGGAAAAAATCCTCAAGACCCGCGAACCGGCGAGCGAGCTCGCGCGCAAGCTTTTCGAGTGACTAATTCGCCCGTGGCGAATTAGGTTCAAAGTTCAATGTTCCGAGTTCCGAGTTTCCGATCCGAAACGTTGAACCCGGAACTTTGAACTCGGAACCAAATTTCAGAGGAGGAGCTATTAGCCGCAATCAAATCAAGCGATACAACGCGGGGATTCAGCGTGCCAGAGGGCTATTGGAGCTGGCCTCTGGTTTATACGATAGTTCACTCGCGACGGAGACCTGGAAGGGCGCTGAAAAGGTGCTACAAACCGATACCCCCAGCGGCAACACGCTTAAACTCACGCTTACGGCCAAGCCAAACGATCGCAAGGGCATTTGTGGCAGAAGGCTAGCCCTCCTAGCTTTCAAGTCGTCTCTGGCGGAAATAACGCTACGCACTTGCAGGAATTGAAAATGTAAGTCTCAGCGTACGCCAAAATCTGCGCTTCCCGCCGTTCCATAGCACCTGCCAGGCAGACCCAATTTCGCATCTCATGTTGTCCCGACGCTCGAAGTTTATCGGGATCCAGATTTCTCCACTGGTCGTATCGACCAGTCTTTAGTTGTTCATAGTACTCGCGATCGGAATCCACATCACCCCACAGAAAGCCATGCAGGTTGGTGAGGGAAGCATGGGACCAACTAGACGAACCGATTATGCATGCGCGGTAAGGGCTCGCTGCAATAATCTCTGCCACCGCCTTCCCCAAATCGTAGCAACGCCATACCGGAGGAGCCTGTGGAGGCAAGACGCCTCCTTTAGACAATATTTTGTCCACTTCCGAGCGATCGGGCAAGCGCCCAATCCATTCGTTCGCTCCCAGAGCGGGCATGCGCATGTCTGCCCCATAACAGTTGACCTGGAACGGAATTAGAGGATAAGGAAATCCCTTCCTGTCCCAGTCGAGGTAATCCAAAGTGAAAGTGAAGGCGTGGCCCAGCCCGGTCGAGTGATGGAACTGCGACGACCAACCTACATCGAACCCCTTATTGACCAGTTCGCCGGCCAGTAGGGTTCCAATCTTTTTGCTGCCTGCGATTCTCGACTGCTGGGGGGGACGTTCCATCGGAATGCCGAGGTTTGACACACCCGTGTTCAGAATTCCATTGGGCCCGATTTCATTGCGACGCCCGCCTTTCGCGCCACCGATCGCGAATTCATCGAACGCGTAGACACAAAAGGGCGGCAGAATATCCTCTTTGAAATTCTCGTACTGATCGTCTCCGAACATCAAAACAAAATCCGGATTGAACTGGTCCAGAGCCTGCCGCGCCGCGCGAAACCCGTTGATCACTTCTTCACGGTGTCGCCGCGCAGCGGTCACTCCTTCGTCGTTCCCCCATTCCGCTCTCATCTTCGCCGGCCAGTTCTCCGGATCCCTGAGGGCCGCGGGAGTCTTCGCGTTCCTCAGGTTAATGCGAAAATAAACGTTGGCCATAGTCTCATCGGTAAACCGCATATGTGGGCCGTGGGGGCACCCGATACCAAGAATCTCGCCCATGATCAAAATCCTGTAGTTTGTACTCGACCTCACGTCCGACGAGAATTCGACCGCCGACCGTACACCCTGTGCTCCCTTCGAATGCTCCGCTTCAATTTGGTAAGAGCCGCTGCGCGCTTTTCGTCGCCGCTTTCGCCGCTGCCTCGTTATCTGCCGAGATCTGCTCCACCTTGTTCCACTGTTCCAGAGATAGATTGTCTTTTGCCGCTATAGCCCCGAAGTTGGCCGTCCAGCGGGCGTCCACGTCCCACCGACGAGTGGGCTGGCTCAGTTCCTTTGTCCAGACTTCCTGTCCTTCTTTGCTGAGCAGCCAGTTGACGAACACCTTGGTGGCATTGGGGTGGGGGCGATTCTTAATGATCGCCAAAATCCCCGACCCGGCCGTGCCATAGGTTCCTTCTTTGAAGATCGGAAGCGCCTTTAGGGGCATACCGGCTTCGACAAAGGAGCGGAACCCATAGTAATTCATGCCAATAGTCACGGCCACTTTCTCCCTGGCAAGCGACTCTGCCAATACTCGCGCATTTCGAGAGAGCTGGAGGTCTTGGGTTACAAGGCGCTTCAAGTAGTCCTCGCCTTTGTGTTTCCACAAGTATTCCCAAGCTTGCGCCCCTGCGCCGGGCTGGTGCGGATCGTACCAACCAATCTTTCCTTTCCATTTTGGATTGAGGAGATCGTCATAAGAGCGAAGCTCCTCAGCGCTCGCAGATTTTGTGTTGTACCAAAAGTTAGAGACCAAAAAGGCTGAAAAGGTGTAAGTGAACCGCTTCTCCTTATCGATAGCCATGTGTCCGCCCCACCAGTTTTTAGGCTCCTTAACCTCAGGAAGAATGAGATTGGGCTCAATCGGATCGACAATGTGTCCGCCAACGAAGCCGGATATCATGGACCCGGCACCCCCGATGTGAATGTCAAAGTAACGCACACCGGCTTGAAACTCGTCACTGATCCTTCTCAGCGTGGCTGTAGCAGTGCCTGCGACAAGTTCCAGATCGATGCCTGGAAACCGCTGTTCGAACGCCGCCTCTAGATGCTTCCTCAAATCAGAACTAGCAGGAATGGAAACCACGACATTGCCCTCTTTCTTGCCCGCCTCCACAACCTCCTTCCAACTATCCTGCGAAGCCCCCCAACTCTTCTGGCAGAAGCCTAAAAATAGGATCGCCAAAGCGGTAACACAAACAACCATCTTGGGTCGTTTAGATGAACGGACCATAGAAAGTCCTCTTTCTTTAGAATGGGATTTACATTAACTCGACGAATTTGTTTTTATGCTTTCATTCCGTCCACTGGATCGCTCGTCCGCGCAGTATTCTCAAAATATTTACGTAACTGGACGAGGGCGGCATCGGGTCTGAAGAACATTTCCGGCGCCGAATAGTCCAAGTGTTCCACGATCCACTTATCCTGTCCCTCGTTAAACCACTTGTGAAACACCCAACGATGCCATAGCCAGTATTGCAGTCTAAAGGCGAGCGCTTTTAAACCATGATACTTACCGGCCAACATCTGAAAGTTGCGGGTGTGGTTCGCATCGATCGGGATCGAATAGCGAATATGGGAGTAGTAGGTGTAGTGGTTGACGATAATGCATGGAAGGCGGACACCGGCAATCATGGGTTTCCCCTTGGGGCCGAATTTTTGGCGAACTTTTGCCAGGGCTTTGCGCAGCCAAGCGTGACGTGGCCAGAGGCCAAAGCCCGGATAATTTGCCTCAAAGCCAAAAGGGCCCCGGCGCCGTTGAATCAGGTATTTGCCTTGTACTTCACTTTCCACCTTCCCAGCCCATGCCGGCGGAAGGTTAAACTGAGTTCGCCACCGCAGGCTGTACCGATGAACATATGTAGCATGGGAAGCGTCGTAGCCGTTTTCAACTGCAGGCCGCCAGTTGCTGTTCCAGACTGACGTGACCGCCTCAAAAACGTATTCCGGTTTCAACAGCTCTTCCGGAACGTCTTCCTCAAGTGGCGGCGGCTTGTCATCTCCCATGTAAACGTAGATGACCCCGTTTCTCTCCTCGACCGGATAGCTGCGAACGCCTTTTCCCTTCTTACCCACAACTGCCGACTCAGGCCCGTCCGTTAGAGCTGCCATCAACTCTCCGTCGCCCAACCTGTACGTCCAACCATGATACGGACAAGTGAGCGTGCCTTCCGTCCAGCACTTGCCTTCGGATAGTGGCATACCGCGGTGTGCACAACGATCAAAAAGCGCATAGGGCCGACCGTTGCCTCGGATAAATACGAGTTTCTCGCCAAGCAACGTTACCGATTTAGGTTTCTCTCCAAGCTGCCTGGAAAGGAGAGCGGGGTACCAGTAGTGACGAAACCCCAATTCTGCGGCGCCATAACGAGTCCCTGTCTTTGCTTCCAACTGTTCGTCGGGATCTGTCACATTTTCCAGCTCCCTGACAGTTCCATCATGCGTTTGACGGAGTGTCTTAGCCATTTTTACAACCCCCGTACTTTAAGTACTTTCCCCTTTTTATCCCGCTGATAACTACGATCACTATATAGCAAATTCACGTGGCTGAACTAGTGACCTCAGGGTAGATAACCGCAGTCTCGCCAAAAGCGTTCGGCGGCGGGATGAAGCGGTATAACCAGCGGGGTATCAGGTGTATTGCGGCACATGCTTTCGAGGGGAAGGGGGCCTTCGCCTTGCCAGGCGATCCGATCCTTGCGGGCCTCGAGAGCTCGGCAGAAAGCCGTGATGAAATCGTCGGGTGCGTCCGCACGGGTGAAAACCGCCCACCCGCTGAAGTCCAGGCTCACAACATCGGCCGATAATTTTGGGTAATCCGCCTTGGGAATGACGCCACGTCGGAAGCCCATCTCTTCCAGCCTGGCCAGGAGCGGCCCTTCGAGCGACAACGGACGTATGCCATGATCAAGCGCCTTATAGATCCAGCGATTGATGGCCTCGTCAAAGACGGCGTCGACTTCCCCTCGCTCGATGGCGCCGAGGCGCTCAGAGGCCTGAGGAATTGCGGCGTCGTAGCGGACCTCGCCACCCCAGGATTTAATATCGTCCAGCGAAAAGCCCGCGGCGTCCAGGATGTGCTTGATATAGAAGTGTGTGGAATGGCCCGGCTGTTTTCTAAGCGACACGCGCAGCGGGACTCGCCGCTCGCGGATTTCTTCGAGAGAAGTGACGCCCGTGCGCTGGGAGATGGCGAAGGCCATCTGATCCTCAGAGGGGATCACCGTGACGACACTGAGGGGTAAGGGCTTGGTATACGGTCCTGTACCACGATAGGCCAACGCCAGGGGATCGACCGGGTTCATAATTGCGACCTGGACCTTTCCGGACACCACGTCGTCTATCACGCCGGGGTCGTCGCTGGCAAAGAAGGTCAGTTGCCAATTTCCCTGTCCCTGATGTCGGAGGCTTATCGTGGCCTGCCGTTGCACCCAATCTTTCCCGCCCACTAGTTCAGATGCCACCTCAAGCATCAGCCTTGATCGCGTTGTCGCAGGCACCACGAATTTTCCATGATCGATCATCCGAGCTCCACCAATTAAGCAAGCTCTGTCAAGTCAACCCGGCTACCGAATAACAGGTTGACATGAATAGGGGTATCAAATATGCCCGCACAAAGCCCGTTAAGGCTAGATCGACGGCAAGGCGCTCACGCCCCACCCTGGTCAACAGGGTCTAACCTGAGGGAAATTCCGTTCTTCTCCAACTCCTGGTAATACTCCTCGCGGATCTTGGGGTCCTCTTCGTCGTAGCGGATTTTGGACGAATAGCCGAGTGCACTATCACTCCGAGCCGCCCCGACAGGGTCGTACTCTCCCTTCGCGTTCATACTGGGCGGCTTTCGCACCCATCCCCTGAATGCAAGCTGGCGGAAGGGGCCTTTGCCGGTATTAAAATGCTGGTGGTACTCATTGGTATGGGGAGCGACAACGTCATATGGTTTTATGTAAACCTTCTGCCGTTTCTCCGGATTGAGTTCGTCGCCTTGCTTGAACAAAAGCTCATATCCGCCTCCCTCAATAACCACAACGTGCGCGCCGGCCCCGTGCCTATGGGCGGTTACATAGGTTCCTTCGCTAACCTCCAGTAGGTGTAACTGAGAAAGGGAATTGCCCATGTACAGGCGCGTAATGGATGTCCGAATTCCCCTCTCCTGCCAGGGGTCTAACTTAAATTTCCTTACGTCAGGAATAAAATTGGTCGCAAATAGGCGCAGGTTCCAGCGCATTCCCTCATCCATGTAGAAATTCTCCATGGAGTAGGAGTACCGGTCCGTGAATTGGAACGGATTGTTAAAGACGAACTCAGTGTTGTGGTAGAGGTTGATGACTTGGGCCATATTGGTGCCGAATAGGAGCCGACAAGGCTCGTCGCCGGAGCTATTGAACTCCTGATGCCATGCGTTCAACGGGATCGCGAGAAGCGCTCCCTCCTCCCATTCAACGGTTTTCCTGGGTTCTCCTTCTTGCCAGACGGTGCTGGCGCCTTTACCTTTCATGACGTACATGATCGACTCGTACATGTGGTGTTCCGGCTTCAGTTCACCCTTGGCGGGGATTTCCACGATCTGAAGGTTCACATCCTCCTGATTGCCGAGGCGGGTATAGGCGGCCTTCCCGCCCCTTCTCTCCCAGTCTTTGAGTGGCAAGGTGGACAGGTCTTCAAGAATGCTCCCCTCGTATAGAGGCACACCCTCTCCCTCGACGAAGCGCCTATAGTAACTCCCTACCCACCACTCCTCGAAAGTCGTCGGTGCTTGAGACATGTTTCTCGATGATCCTTTTTAAAAGGTTTAGATCAATGAACGAGCTCGCAAAGCGTCCACCGTCGAACCGCTCACGGTGCTAAGAGAAAATCCAAAACGACCTGGTTGAACTTCTCCACCTCGTCATTTTGTACCTGGTGTCCCGAATGTTCGAAGATATGGAACGCACGCAAATTCGGCAGCATGTCGCGCAACGGATAGCCCAGCTCGTCGATGGGGGCGAATCTATCTTCCTTGCCCCAGATCATAATGGTGGGAATCGTGAGTTCCGGCAATCGGTGCAACATACTGTACTGCTGGCGCAGATTCGGATCGTTCTGAAGCCGCTGGCGGTAGTTTTGCTGCAGTTTCTGTGACCTCATGGCTCCCGGTTGGGTTGCCAGCTTGAACCGTCCCTCGATGAGCTCATCCGTAATGCCCGCCTTGTTGGACACCAGCCCTTCGAGGACTGCACGCATGTTCTCTCGTGTCGGTTCCGAGTCGAAGCGCCGCATTGCCCGCATCCCCTCGGATGGCTTATGTTCGAGTCCCATGGCGGCTCCGATGGACCCCGAGGCCACGAGCACCATCTTCTTAACGCGATCCGGAAAATCGAGGGCGTACCTCGCGACTCCATAGGCGCCCATGGAGTTGCCGATCATGTACACCTCCTTCAGGCAGACAGCATCGATGAAGTCCGCAAGGTGCCTGGCGAGCACCGGATCGCCGAGTTCGTCCTCGGGTGTGTCCGTGAGGCCGAAACCGATGCGGTCGAGAGCGAAGACTTGAAAATGTTGCGCCAGGACCGGAATGTTTCGCCACCAGCCATATTCCCCGCTTGAGCCGGGACCGCCTCCGTGGACGAGGACTACCGGCCGACCCTGACCTGCTACAATGAAACGTGTCTTGACTCCATTTGCGTTGACGAAAAGTGATTGGAAAGTATCTGTCGCCCTTGCCATCTGTTCCTACCCCCTCGTTGTTTTTGGCCTGACCCTCTTAATGAAAATCTTCATATTTTCAGCGATGCGTCATGGCGTGTGGCGCTCAGCCCAATCTCCGCGAAGGAATCGCCTCGACCTCGGCATTCTTTTGTGCCAAGGTCATGGCAATTTCTACGAGTATGTCCTCCTGGCCTCCGACCGCCCCGCGCTTACCTACCTCTACCAGGACGTCCCGAGGATCGACGCCGAACTGCTCCGCGGCTTTATCGGCATGAAGCAGAAAACTCGAGTAAACTCCCGCATACCCCATGGTCAGACTGGCTTTACCGATGCGCACAGGCTTTTGCATGATGGGGCGAACGATGTCTTCGGCAACGTCCATGATCCGCCGCGCGACGGCCTGTTGGCCGAGTTTGAAGAATTTAATCCCCAAACGATACTTGGCGGTTTCCTGATTTTGCTCGACCAAGCCGTTGTATTCCAACGCCATCAAGATTCGATGCGCCGTGCTTTTATGCAGACCGGTGGCGGCGCTCACTTCACCGACGCTCAGTTCCGGCTTGTTAAACGTGAAGCAATCTAGAACTTCGACCGCTCTATCGATGACTTTGGATTCGATATGGATGGTTGAAGAGTTTCTGATGCGCGCGCAGATCAGCATTCTTTCCCGTTTGTCTCATAATCCGGCACATCGTCTTGTAACTATCCCTGCCAACCACCTAGTAAAATTTTTTTTGCTTGTCAACAGTTTTGTTGAGATAGTTTGCATCCAAAAATTAAGGGGCGTCACAGCTGTTACACTATCCATCGCTTTCATAATAATCAGATTGAAACGACGTATACCAAGCGGCAACGCGAAGAAGGAGTGCCCGTTCATAGCGGATTAAAGTTTGTCGCGATATCAAACTCTTGCAGCGGCCCCGGCAGGTGAGCTTTATCGATGCCCTCCCGCCGCGAGGGAATCAAGAGCTGGGCGCGAACCGCTCTCGAAAACGGGTTTCGGTTTCTGCCCATAGAAGGATCGCTCCTGAAGCATATGACGGCGCTTGGATACCGGGCGGCTCGTATGACGAAAGCGGGATTCCCAGGCATAGCGGCGGAAGTTCCGACGCTCGATTTTAGCAGCTGGCCGATGATCGTGCGCGCCGACATGCGCGACGACGTCGCCTACGCCCTGTGTGAAACCATCGAAAATCGGAAGGACCTGATACCCACCGATAATTATAAGCCGCTCGATATCGCGCAACTGTGCGCCAATGACGAGGAGTCGCCTTACGATGTTCCGCTGCATCCCGGGGCAGCGCGCTTTTACCGCGAGCGAGGATACCTGATTGGGAAGTGATGAATTATGAAAGCTGAAAACGGGAAGCCGTGGTCAAGAGAGCAAAATTTAACGAGCGAGCCTGAAGCGGGGCCTTTCTTGTTTCGCCGTGATCACAAACTTTGAACGAAATTCGTGATCAGCTGGTTTACCTGGCTGGCCTGTTCTCTGAAAACATAATGGCCGGCCTGGTTGAAAGCGTGAAATTCGGTCCTGCGGGGGTCAGGTCGGGGTCACGGGGTCAGGTCGGGGTCAGGTCTTTACCTTTGATTATCTCTCTTCCGTTTCTCGATCCCTCTTCAGTCAGCGACCTTCATGACAATTTTGCCGCGCCGGTGCGGTGCGAGCAGTCGATGCCTGAACATGGGAGGGGGTTGATGGAGTAATGGAATGTTGGAGAGTTGGGCTCGGGCCGATGATTGGCGTGTGTCACATCCGATTAGGCGATTCTACCCGGCATACTCGCGATACAGATCCTCAATTTCCTGCTTTACCTGACTGATCTTCTTCGACAGCTCGTTGATTTGAGCGAGATTATTACGATTCGCTTCGATCTCGAGTTGCTCGTTGTATTTCTTTAATGCGCTTTCACTCTTCAGGATCTGAGCTTCGAGTTTTTCGATTCTTGCCTTCTCTCTGCGCTCGGCTTTTTCGCGTTCCTTTTCTCGTTGTAATGATTCCGCGAAGTAGGCTTCTTCCGTGCGCCGTTGCCGTCGCTTTCGTTCTCCCAGCCGATTTTTTCTAAAAACTCGTCATAACCCGAATCGAAGACATCCACTCTGCCGCGGTGAAAGACGATCAGTTTCGTGGCGAGGGCGCGAAGAATCCGTTCGTTATGGGTGACAATCAACAACGCCCCGGGGAAATTCTGCAGGCTCTCGATCAACGCGTCGATGGATTCCATGTCGAGGTGGTTGTTCGGTTCGTCCAACAAAAGCAGATTTGACGGATGGGCGAGGATCTTGCCCAACAGGGTGCGACTTTTTTCACCCCCCGACAACACGGAAACTTTCTTTAAAGCCAAATCGCCGCCGAACATCATCGTGCCGCAAATATTTCGAACCTGCGTCCGCGTCAGTGCCGGATTGGTGTGTTCGATTTCTTGTTCGATGGTCAACTTGGGATTGAGCCGTTGAATGTTGGTTTGACCGAAGTATCCCAGTTTCATGTCGGGATGAGCTTTGAGCTCGCCCGTCACCGGAATAAGTCCACCGGACAGTAGGTTTAATAGAGTCGATTTGCCTTTGCCGTTGTTGCCGATCACGCCGAATCTGTCGCGTGCGTTGATGACCAGATCCATATGCCGAAACAAGGGATGGTCAGGCGTATAGCCAAACGAAATATGGCGCGCCTCAAGTAACGTTTTGGCGGCAAACGCGGCGTGTCTAAATTCGAAATCCAAAGACTCGATATCGGCCAGCCCGTCGAGTTTGGGGAGCTTTTCGAGCATCTTGATGCGCGACTGAACCATCTTGGCTTTTGAAGCCTGGGCTCTGAACCGATTGATAAACGCCTCGGCACGAGCCCGTTTTTTCTCTTCGTTGGCGCGGGTTTTTTCGTGAATCTCGTCTTCGAGGACGATTTGCGCATAAGCTTTGGCGGTACCGCCCTCGAATTTGCGAATTTTCTGGCGATGGATAACCGCAGTGTGCGTAGTGACGCTGTCCATAAAGTCACGATCGTGGGAGATTAAAATAAGCTCGCCTTTAAAATTAGCGAGAAATCTGGCGATCCAACGAACCGACGTGATGTCGAGGTAGTTGGTCGGTTCGTCGAGCAAAAGCAGGTTGGGATCGGAGAGTAGGAGTTTTGCAAGGTTGATACGAATCTGAAACCCGCCGGAAAACTCGTGCGGCGCTTTTTCAAGGTCTGCGTGGGAAAATCCCAGGCCGAATAAGATCGCTTCGGCCTTATAGATGGAATGGGATTCTTCTTCCGGCAGTCCTAAAGCCGCTTCCGCCAAAATCGTCGGCTGGGTAAAGTGCAGATGCTGCTCGAGATGGCCGATGCGATAGTTTCGCGGGATTGTTATCTCTCCGGAGTCGGGCTCTTCTTGTCCTAAGATGAGTTTAAAAAGAGTCGATTTGCCGTGGCCGTTTCGTCCGACTAAACCCAAGCGATCGCCGACATTCATCTGAAAAGTGACGTCGATGAAAAGCTCACGCGCGAAATACGACTTGGAAAGCTGGTTGATCTTAATCACGATGGGTGGTTTCAGTAGAGAATAAAATTACGGTAATCAAGGACCGGTTCGGAAATTTAGATTGGGCGCGGTGCCAGGATGCCGCGGTCGAGCGTGAAGATAATATTAGCAGGCCATGGGCCGCGCTTTGAACTGCGGCGGTTCAGTTTTCGCGGCCATGAAAATGTTTGATGAAAATTGGCTCCCTTCGCTACGGATCAGTCGTTATAGACTGGCAAGAGTACAATACCGTATCTCAAGGACCGCTGCTCTCAATCCCGACCCCCGCCCTTGATGACGTGACAATATCCCACACAGCCATGAACATCGCCGCGATCACCGGCCCGATGACAAAACCGTTGAGACCGAAAATCGCCATGC
>DASXSW010000574.1:0-3855 GCA_036505755.1 Binatia bacterium
CACACGGCGCTCTTATCTAGCGCAAAATCGTCCGACCGTCAAAAAGTACCTGGCCGCATTTACCGAGGGGTTGCATCTTTATGCGGAGAACAAAGATTTCGCGCTCGGCGTCATGCAGAAGTACACCAAGCTCAAAGACCGCGACGCCATGTCCAGCTCCCATGACTATTTTGTGAAGAACACAACAGTTGTCCCTCTTACCGATCCGGTGGCGATCAAGAATGCATTGGGCGATAAAGCTGGAGCCCGCAACCCCGAGGATTTTTACGACAACTCGCTGCTGCAGGAATTGGTCAAAGAAGGGTTCGTCGATAAGCTGAGAAAAAAATAGTGTACGCCAATCGCGGCTGGAGCATTGACCAAATCCGCCGTGGGCGTAAAGGAGCATTGTCCGTGGCCCTGACCGAATCAGATAAGCGTGTAATAGATCTAATCGACGAAAAGGAATTGGTCGATCTGGCCGTTGCAATGGGCAATATCACGGCGCCGTCTGGCTACGAACAACCGATGGCGGACTTCGTACTCCGCTGGTTAACTGAAAACGGTTTTGAGAGATCGTTCCAACAAGCGATCTGTGATGGCCGGTCGAACACGATCGGCATTCTCAACGGCCAAGGCGGAGGCCGAAACCTGATTTTCAACAGTCACATGGACTCCGAACAAGGCATGCCGATGCGCGTGGACGAACCACCGCCGCCGGGTCCCACGGCGCGTGTCGACTATGATAAGAAGCGCATCTTCGGTCTGGCGGTGCAAAACGATCGCGGCCCGATGGCGGCGTTTATGATCGCCACCAAGGCGCTCAAGAATAGCGGCGTTCGGCTGGCCGGCGACGTTATCATGACCATGGTCGTGGGTGAGATCGGCATGGGTCCAGTGGATGAATTCCGTGGCGCCAAATATATCGGCAAAGGCTTCGGCAGCCGCCACGCGGTGACCCACGGCGTCAACGGCGATTTTGCTTTGATTGCCGAGACCACCGATTTTGGCGTCACTTGGATTGAAGCGGGCGCGGCGTACTTTAAAATCACGTTGGAAGGGCGAGGTTTCTACACGCCGCGCATGCCGCCGCGCGGCGCCGTTGAAGACAATCCCAACGCGCTGATCAAAATGATTCCCGTGATCGAAGCGATCGAGAAATGGGCAGTGGAGTACGAGCACAAATATACAATCGATTACCCGGTAGGGAAGATGGTCCCGAAAGTGAGCATTGGTGCGATCCGTGCCGGCGCGCCCTATAAGCCGAGCACGACCCCTCGCAGTTGCAGTATTTACGTAGACGTGCGCGTGCCGCCGCCGGTGCCATTCTCGCAAGTGGAAAGGGAATTAAAGCGAGTCGTCAGCGCGGTGGGATTGGGTGGAAGCGTCGAGTGTTTCATGGCGCGCAAAGGCTACGAAGGCAAAAATGTCGAACCGTTGGTCGATGCGATTTGCGCCGCCCATGTGGCGGTGCGAGGTAGCCAGCCGCCACCGGTAGATACGCCGGAAACCAGTATGTGGCGTGATATCAACATTTTCAATGAAGTCGGCATCCCCGCTGCAACTTTCGGCATGCCGCGCAAGAGCGCGCCCGATGTGCCCGAACGGTTTATCGAGATTCAGGACATTGTCGATGCGGCGAAGATGTACGCGCTGGTCGCGCTCAAGATCTGTGGCTGACCGTCGTTTACCGCAAAGTTTCATTTTATGAATTACGTTGTGGGTGTGGATATCGGCGGCACCTTTACCGATTGCGTGGTGGTGGACGAAGCCGGGCGGATCACCGTCGGCAAAGCGCTTTCGACCCCCGACGATTTTTCCCGCGGCGCAGTCAACTCGGCGGCCGATGCGGCCAGCAACCTCCGCCTTTCGAATGCCAATGAATTGCTCAAACGCACGCGCCTGTTTTTTCATGCCTGCACCATCGGTGATAACACGTTAATCACTCGCACCGGCGCCAGGACCGGCTTGATCATGACCAAAGGATTCGGCGACAGCCTGCACATCATGCGCGGCAAGGTCGCTGAAGGGTTGACGGAAAACGAAACCGCGCACCGTGCCGCGCTCTATAAGCCCGAGCCGTTTGTGCCGCGCAAATTGATCGAAGAAGTGCCGGAGCGAATCGATTACAAAGGCCAGGAGCTGATTCGCCTCGATGTCGGCGTGGCGGAAAGGGCGATCGACCGGCTCGTCGCCAACGGCGCAGAATCGATTGCCGTGTGCTTTCTCTGGTCGATCGTGAACGATGCCCATGAAAAGCAGCTCGCCGAGATTCTAAACAAGAAATACCCCAAACTGTTCCATACCCTCTCGAGCGAAGTCGCGCCTTACATCGGCGAGTACGAGCGTTCGGCGACGACGGTTTTCAACGCGTATATCGGGCCGAAGATTTCTACCTACCTGCAAAACCTGCAAAGCGTGCTGAAAGACCAGGGCCTGCAGCGTGAGCCCTTGATCATGCAGGCCTACGGCGGCGTATTGGGCATCGACGCGACCTGCAAGAACGCCGTCGGCGTGATCGAGTCGGGGCCCGCCGCCGGCATCGTCGGTACGCGTTTTTTGGGCGAGCATATCGGGGAGAAAAATATTCTTGCCACCGATATGGGCGGTACGACTTTCAAAGTCAGCCTGGTGCGCGATGGCGTGATCGAGCGCGACTACAAACCGGTCATTCTGCGCTACAACATTCTCTCGACCAAGATCTGGGTTGAATCCATCGGCGCCGGCGGCGGCAGCATCGCCTGGATCGATCCGGAGACGGGCCTGCTCAAAGTCGGACCGCAGGGAGCCGGGGCAGCGCCGGGACCGGTCTGCTACGACGTCGGCGGCAACGAACCGACGGTCTCCGATGCCGATCTGGTGCTCGGTTATTTGAACGAGAATTATTTTCTCGGCGGCCGGATGAGCCTCAACAAAGCCAAGACGCTGGCCGCCATCCGCGAAAAAATCGCCAAGCCTCTCAAGATGACCGAAGTGGAGGCCGCAAGCGGCATCTATCGCATCGCCAATTCGCATATGAGCGATCTGATTCGCAAAGCGACCGTGGAGAAAGGGCATGATCCGCGAAATTTCGTGCTCTTCGCTTTCGGCGGCGCTGCGCCGGTGCACGCCAGCCGCTACGCCGCGGAGCTCGGCGTGCGCCAGGTGGTGATTCCGCTCACCGCCTCGGTGCATGGCGCCACGGGTCTGATTAGTTCCGACGTGGTCTATGAGTACGGGAAGTCGGAACACCTGCTCCTGCCGGTGGAGCCGGCGAGAGTCAACCAGATTTTCGGCGAATTGCTCGAACGCGCATACAAGGATCTGGCGGCGGCGGGCTTCGCACCGAACGAGATTCACGTCATGCGCAGCGTCGACATGCGCTATCGCTATCAGATTCATGAGTTGAACGTTCCGTTCTCTCCTGGTCTAGACAGCATCTCCGACGCGGACATGGCCGCGTCGTCGGATCGCTTTGACGAGATGTACGAAAAAGCTTTCGGCCAGGGCTCGGGGTACCGCGAAGCCGGCAAAGAAATTCTCACGTTGCGGCTTACAGCTACGGGGTTGCTCAAGAAACCGGACATCACGGCTGAAACGGTTGCCCCGAGCGACGGCAATGCCGCGCTCAAGGGCGAGCGTCAAGTCTACTTCGAGGAGAACCGCAGTTTCACGGCGACGCGCGTCTACGATTTCAACCAACTACGGCCGGGAGCTGAATTCGCCGGCCCGGCGATTATCGAAACTCCAGTGACCACTGTCGGTGTAAATCCCCACGACCGAGCGGCCATGGATGGCTACCGCAACATCAGAATTCACGTCGGAGGAGCATGAGGGTGACGTCAAATCCCATTGTGACGAGCGTCGATCCGATTACTTTCGAGATTCTCTCGCATC
>DASXSW010000575.1:0-3197 GCA_036505755.1 Binatia bacterium
GTATTCAAGACGAAGTTCCATTCCTCGTCTGTATGCTCGTGCAGCTTCTTGCGAATGCCGGCACCGGCGTTGTTGTAAAGAATATCGACGTCGCCAAAGCTATCAAGCGCCGTTTTGATCATGCGGTCGCAGCCTTCCTGCTTGATGACGTCGATGGTGGCGAAGACCGCTTCGCCGCCTTCTTTATCCTTAATGAGGTGGTCGATGCGGGGTGAGATAGTTTCTTGAATGTCGCAGCAAACGACCTTGGCGCCTTCGCGCGCGAACAGCCGCGCGGTGGCGCGACCAATGCCGCTGTTGGCGCCGGTGATGATCGCCACTCTGCCCTTGAGGCGACCGAGTCCCGGCCGCAACATCGCATGTTCGTCCGATAATGTTTCTGCCATTTTTTCTGCCTCCTATGGTGAGTGCTAGCAATTTGGAGTGATGGAGTATTGGAGTACTGGAGTGATGTTTAAAGACCGAACCCCATTACTCCAACACTCCAGTACTCCAGTCTGCGCGCGGTCATCTTTTGTAAAGCTGCTTAATGAATCCCGATTTTTCCAGCTCCGCGACCAAGCTCAGGTCGACGAAACTTTTCGGATCCGCACTCGCGGCCTTGGGATTTGCGCGAGCCATGTCGTCGAGCATGGTTTTGACCCCGTCCGGGGTTGGATAGGGAATTTCCGGAAAGGCGTTCGAGTAATCCTTGTACGCTCTTTCGAGACCTTCGGGATCAGCCACTCCTAGATTCTTTTTGATAAGCGATTTTGCGTATTCCTTCTCGGTTTTGATGATGTGGATCGCTTCAACCATTGCGCGGGTGAGTTTTTGCATCAACGGCCGTTTGGTCTTGATGATTGCTTCCCGGCTCAGGATACCATTCCACCAGAAGGGAATCTTGAGGTCGCTGATGTTGTAGAGGTTTCGGAAGCCGAGTTTTTCCGCCTGGGTCAAGAAGGGTTCCGGGATGATCGTGAACTGAGTTATGCCTTTTGAAAGTGCCGCGAATCTTTCCGCGGTGCCGCCTGTGGGGATGATCTTTACATCCTTTTCCGGGTCAACGCCAAGTTTTCTTAGCGCTAGCCGCAATCCTAAGTCTGACGTGCTCCCTAGGCGATTGACCCCAGCCGTTTTGCCCTTGAGCTGCTCGACTGCGCTAATATTCGCCAATGAAACGATGTGGTCGACGAATGTCGGAACCACGCCGACGATCATCACCGTATCGGCGCCGGCGAGGCGCGAGCTTGTGAGTGTCGTCACTGAAATACTGGCGGCGTCGATTTCGTTGGCCAGTAGGGCCTGGAGCACGGTCGGGCTCGCGCTGATGGCGATGATTTCCGGCTGGACTCCCTGTTTTTGCATGAGCTTGCGATCTTCGATGACCCAAATTGGGCTGTTTGTGGGGCTAAAGCCCGCCCAGGCGAGCCGGAGTTTTTCTTGAGCGCTCGCAGTCGAATGCGCAGCGAAAAGGGTTACGAAGCTTAGAATCGCAAGTGCCAAACGATGCGACATGGCTGGTTCCTCCTCTGGCAATTCTTAGACGCGCAGGCTGACATAATGCTCGAAAAAATAGTCAGGTCAAGACACAGTTAGTCGCAATTCATGAAGTTGAGGATCGATGATGGAGGATAGAAAATAGCGATCCTCGATCTTCCATTCTCGATTCATGCCAGTTCAGCACTGCGTTGACTCGACATACCGTTTGATATAGTAGAGGCACGTCTCTGCAATGGGGAGCTGTTATGGCTAAGAAGGGGATTCTTGTAACTGGCGGGTCCGGCTTGGTTGGCGCTTACGCGGTTGCGATGTTGCTCGAGCGCGGCGAAAGGCCGGTAGTATTCGACGTTGCGCTCAACGAGCGCTTGCTCAATGCTGTCGGCGTCGATACCGCCAAAGTCACGCTGATCCGCGGCGACATGATGGATTTGCCGGCGATCATTTCGGCCATTCGTGATAACGAGTGCGATCGGATCATCCACCTAGCGGCTTTCCTGGGCGAAGAAGTCCAAAGGCGTCCTTACAGCGGCGTGCGCTTGAACTTTATGGGCACAGTCAATGTCTTCGAAGCGTCCCGGCTGGAGAAGGTGTCGCGCGTGGTGTTTCCGAGCTCGGGAACCGTTTACTTGGGATCACTTGGCGAAGGGTTGTCCAAAGTCGATGAAAGCATTCCCATGAATCCGCCGTCGGTCTATGCGGCGACGAAGGCCAGCTGCGAGTTCATGGGTCGCGCGTACGCGAAGCGTTATGGATTCGAGTTTATTTGTCTCCGGTATACCGGCGGGCTTTACGGGCCTTCGCCAGCCGCGCTCAAGGCGACGAGGGAAATCGCCATTCAACAGATGATTCGCGCGGCGGTGAAGGGTGAGCCGGCCAAGATCAATTGGCCCTACGGCCCAGCGGAAATACTCTACGGGAAGGACGCCGCCAAGGGGACGGTTTTGGCGGTGCTCAAGGACAGCTTCAAAGACACGCTTTTTCACATCGGCAACGGCACGATGGTTAGCGGTGATGATATCGCCGACGCGATCCGCAAAAAGTTTCCCGGATCGGACATACAATTGATCAAAGGAAACAACCCCATGCCGTACCCCGAATCCCGCGCCGCCAGCGATTTTTCCCGCGCCAAGGAGCAACTCGGCTACGAACCGGACTATACGATCGAAAAGGCGGTGGCAGACTATGGCGCGACGCTCAAGAGACTAGAAAATTTATAGGCCGATCGCGCCGGAAAAGACTGAAGTTCGCCACTACCATTCACGTCTAAGGAATAGGGTGCGCGAGGGGTCATCAGCAGCGTTCAAGATTATACTAAAGATAATAGAGGAGAGGCTATGCGGCACAGGCACCACGGGTTCTTAGTTTTCTTATTTTTACTCGGCTACACCGCGACGGGTCTGGCCGCCCAATCCGGAATCTTCGATGAAAAGGCGGTGGCGAACTTTTATCGCAACAAGACCTTGCGAATTATTGTCGGCTTCACGGCAGGGGGCGGTTATGACCAGTATTCACGGCTCATTGGACGCCATCTTTCTAGGTATATTCCAGGGAATCCCAACGTCATTGTCGACAATATGGCTGGGGCGGGAAGCATTATCGCGGCCAACCACGTCTACCATGCGGCGCCGAAGGATGGAACCGTGGTCGGAAACATCTCGGGGCCGATTATCCTGGAGCAATTGTTCGCCAATCCCGCCATTCAGTTCGATATGGCA
>DASXSW010000576.1:0-6768 GCA_036505755.1 Binatia bacterium
CGTCGGCGTGGAAAACCGCGGCGGCTATTACGAGCAAGCCGGCGTGGTGCGCGACATGTTTCAAAACCATTTGCTGCAACTTCTCTGCATGACGGCGATGGAGCCGCCGGTAGGTCTCGATGCCGACTCGGTGCGCGATGAAAAAGGCAAGCTGCTCAAGTCGGTTCGCCCAGTGGCGTCGGAGGAAGTTGCGGCGGCGGCGGTGCGCGGCCAGTACGGGGCTGGCAGGATCGATGGAGAACAAGTGGTCGGCTATCGCCAAGAGCCCGGCGTCGCTAAAAATTCAACGACTGTCACCTATGCGGCCATCCGGTTTTTCATTGATAATTGGCGCTGGGAAGGCGTGCCGTTTTATCTGCGCTCGGGCAAACGCCTGGCCAAGCGGATCACCGAAATCGCCATCGAGTTTAAGCGCCCGCCCCTGTTGCTGTTCAAATCCCACGCCGTCGAAGACGTCAATCCCAACGTTCTGGTCATGCGCATTCAACCCGACGAGGGAGTCTCATTGACCTTTGAAGTCAAGCCGCCCGGACATGATATGATTATCAGACCGCTGAGCCTCGATTTTAATTACGAGGAAGCTTTCGGTAACAGCCCGCCCGAAGCTTATGAAGCGCTCCTGGAGGACTGCATCGAGGGCGATTCGACGTTGTTCACGCGGCATGATTGGGTGGAGTTGGCCTGGGCGCTCGTGGATCCGATTATTCAGGTTTGGAATCTCAGCAAACCGAGAAATTTTCCAAACTATGAGGCGGGCTCTTGGGGGCCCAAAGAAGCTGACGATTTCATGGCGCGCGAAGGCCGGCGCTGGCGCCGACCCTGAATCAATTGCTGTGGTCGGATAACCTCTTGAGCAGCCAAGAGGCCGCACCGGCCGGTGAGGGCAGTTGCGAGTCACCCGCTTCCCTCCCAAAGGGCGAGGGAAAAACTTCTAAAGGGAGTCACGGTCTCAACATGCCGGTTAGAAATCTAGTTCTCGCGGGCGATATAGGCGGCACTAAAACTAATCTCGCGCTTTACTCGGTGCACGGCGACAAACTGCGTTCCGAGTCCCTGCATACTTTTCCGAGCAAAGACTATTCAGGTTTAGTGCCGGTACTCGAGGATTTCCTCGCCGGCACGCATCACGCCATTGATTCGGCGTGCTTCGGCATCGCCGGCCCGGTGGTCGACGGTAAAGTCAAAACGCCCAATCTTCCGTGGATGATCGATGTGGCGGAGTCACGCCGGGCGTTGAAACTCGATTCGGTCACTTTGCTCAACGACCTCGAAGCGGGCGCCTACGGTATCTTGAGCTTGGAGAACGAAGAGTTCTACACGCTTAATGAAGGTACGCTACGCCACTCGGGCAACAAAGCGTTGATCGCTGCCGGCACCGGCTTGGGGCAAGCGATTCTGCATGACGACGGCCATCATTTTCATCCGTTGGCTTCCGAAGGCGGCCACGCCGACTTCGCGCCGCGCAATGAATTGGAAATCGAACTATTGCGCCATCTGATCGGCCGCTTCGGCCACGTCAGCTATGAAAGAGTGGTATCCGGGCCGGGAATTGCTAACATCTACCGTTTCCTCAAAGAAGTTCGCGGTCTGGAAGAACCGCCCTGGTTAGCGGAACGGCTTGCGGCCGCCGAGGATCCCAGTGCGGTCATTTCCAAAGCGGCTTTGGCCAATGAGGCGGCAATATGCAGTGAGGCGTTGAATCTCTTTGTTTCGGTCTATGGCGCTGAAGCCGGAAACCTCGCGTTGCGGGCGAAAGCCGTGCGCGGGCTCTACGTCGGCGGCGGCATCGCGCCGAAGATACTCGAAAAGCTCAAGGACGGCACTTTCATGCGTGCCTTCGTCGACAAGGGCCGCTATACCGATCTACTGGCAACGGTTCCTGTACGAGTCGTGCTGAATGAGCAGGCGGCGCTGCGCGGCGCCGCCTACTATGCGGCGTTTCTATCCAGTGACTAGCAGGCTGCTGAAAACGACTCATAGGCTTCGTCGTTGCGCTCAATCGCCTCGCTCCAGTTGGCTTATAGCATATGGCCTGTGGCATATGGTTCCGTCTATACGCTATGAGCTATCAGCCATATGCAATTAGCGGCGCCCGACAACATTCATCGGGTGCCAGGGGAAAAAGTTCCCCAGGACGCTGCGGCAGACTATGAGAATGAACTGCGAACGTTTTGCCGATCAGCTGTGAACGCGGTTTCCAGGTTTGATTTGGTCTTGCTCGGCTTGGGTGAGGGCGGACACACGGCGTCGCCCTTCCCGGGCAGCTTGAGATGGCGATTCGTCATCCGTCAAATCAATTGGCGTATTGAAACAATCGAATATCGAATAATCTGACCATGTTCCGCTCTTACCGGCGGCTATTTGATCTTCGCTAGCTGTTGGCGAATCTGTTCGTTCGACGGCCGCTTCTTGTAATCGACCTCGATAAACTTCCAGCGCACGTCTCCCTTCGGGTCGATCACGAAGGTCGACGGATGAGGCCAGCCGCGGCCGTCGGGATTAAAAATCCCGTACCGGTCGATCACTTTGTGCTCTTTGTCTTCGAGGAGCGGAAAATCAAACTCTCCGTCGAAACGCTTGCGTAGCATCTCGCCGAATTTTTTCGATTCCTCATGATTGTCCGCGCTCACTGCCAGGATTTTCACTCTCTCTTTCTGCTCTTTCGTCAAAAGGCTTTTCAGCTTCCCGAGCTGTTCTAGACAGAAGGGTCACCAATAGCCGCGATAAAAAACCAATACCACCGATTTCTTGCCGCGGAAATCCGACAACGTAATCGGTTTGCTATCGGCGTCTTCGAGGGTAAAGTCCGGCGCTGGCTGCGCCACCTTGATGCGGTCCAACTCGGTGGCGATGAGCCCGACGCCATCCTTCGGGCCCAATTGGGCAGGTGCTGGTGCTGTCGCGATCAGCAGGGCGAAAACCGCTGCTACGGCATGTCGTACGCGCATGAAATTCCTCCTCTGGCTATAAACGTTTGTCGGCTTTATTGGTTCCAGTAGTCGTCCATCGGGTACCGTTTGCCATCGGCGCGGTTATGTATTGGCGAAACTTACGCTGCGCGAGCGCACGAAACAGGTTGGGCATAAGGCGCTTTGACGCGCACAGGAATGCCAACCAGCGCGGCGTGATCACTTCGAATTTGTCCTTCTCGATGGCCCTGATGATCTCACGGGTAACCACCTCCGGCGTTAGCAGCAATCGAGCCGGCGATTTAGGTTCCGTATCGCGGAAATCGCGATTAAATTCAGTCCTAACCGGACCAGGACAGACGATTGAAACTTTGATGCCAAGCGGCCTGAGCTCATAGTAGAGGCTTTCCGACCAGCCGTTCAGGGCGAATTTTGAGGCGCAATACGCGCTCATGTTGAGCGTGCCGATTTTGCCCGCGCCCGAGGAGATGTTGACGATATGGCCGCTCTTTCTCGCGATCATCGACGGAAGTACGGCGTGAGTGCAATAGGCCGCGCCCAGGAAATTGATCCGGATCGTGGCTTCGATTGTGTCAAGATCGGTTTCAACGAAGGGTTTGCGCATGCCGACGCCGGCATTGTTGATCAGGACGTCGATCTTGCCGTAATCGGCGAGCACCTTGGCGACCATGCCGCGAACTTGTTCGGCATCGCTCACGTCGCAACCGATCATCGCGGACGACGGACTATGGCGACGGACTTCCTTCAATGATTCTTTGAGCCGCGTAATCGATCGACCACAACCGACCACGATCGCGCCACGCGACGCAAAATCGACTGCCAGTTGCTTACCGATGCCGCTGGAAGCGCCGGTAATAAAAACCACCTTGTCTTGGAACTCCATGATTGCTTCTAATCGATTTGAATGAGGCAGAGATTAACCCGGTCAAAGCGGCATACTCGCTTGTAGAGCCTCTTCGAGATTGGGATAGCGAAACTGAAAGCCCAATTTTTGCGCGGCTGCTGGAATGACCCGCTGCCCTGTGAGAAGCATCCCGGCCATCTCACCTAATACGAGCCGCAGTGCGAGTCCCGGAACGGGCGCCCAGCACGGACGGCCCAACACCTTGCCCAGCGTTTGGCAGAACTCCTTATTGCGCACCGGATTGGGTGCCGTTACATTGATTGCGCCGCTGGCCTGGGTATTCTCGATGACCTCAAGCATTAATCGAACGTGGTCTTCCAATTGGATCCACGACATCCATTGCTGCCCGGAGCCGAGCGGACCGCCGGCAAAGAAGTTGAATGGCACGACCATCTTTGCCAATGCGCCTCCGCCGGAACCTAGCACAATACCGGTGCGCAGGCGCACGACGCGCAATCCCAGTGGCTCCGCCTTTGTGGCTTCTTCCTCCCAGTTTCGACACACGAGGCTTAAAAAATCGTCTCCGGGAGGAGTTTCTTCAGTGACAATCTCGTCGCCTCGAGGACCGTAGTAGCCGACTGCTGAAGCGCTAATTAGGAATTTCGGCCGTGATGTCGCCTTCGCGATTCCCTGAACGAGACTATTCGTGCCCTCGATGCGGCTCGTCTCGATACGGCGGCGCGTCGCATGCGTCCATTTTTTCGCAATCGGCTCGCCAGTGAGATTAATCACACCGTCCACACCATCCAACGCGCTTCCCCATTCTCTTAACGCCCCCGGGGTCCAATGAAGCCATCGTTTCGTCGCCGTGCCGGCGTCGCGCGGCGATCCGCGGGTAAACAAAGTCAGTGTATGGCCTTGCTCCAGCAATCGCGCACATAGGGCCGTACCGATAAAACCCGTTGCCCCCGTGACCACCAATTTCATCAACTCGCCTCCGCGCCGCCTGCACCTTAACGGCCCCTAGCCTGGGTGATATGCTTTAAAAATGAAACTATTTCCGCTCTGAAGAGTCAAGATGAAGTCGCAAAAGAAACACCCGATGCCGCGGCGAGTCGTCGTCACCGGCATTGGTGTTGTGGCGCCAAACGGGATCGGCACGGACGCCTACTGCCACGCGCTCCGCGACGGCGTTAGCGGCGTGGCGACGATTACATTATTCAAAGCGGATAAGTTTGAGTCCCGCGTTGCCGCTGAAGTTAAGAATTTTTACTCTGAAGATTCGTTGAGCCGGCAAGAAGTGCGTAGAGTCGGCCGTGCCGTGCCGTTGTTGCTCGCGGCAGCTCAAGAGGCATTGAAGCAGGCGGGTGTCTGTTGGCAACGTTCGCTCCTCGAAGAAAAACAATCTTGGGGTGTCGTGATCGGCAGCGGTGGCGGCACGCCTGATTTCACCGAGGAACAATACCGGCTGTATTTTTCCGATCAGTTGCGCCGCGTGAGCGCCTACAATGTCTCCAGCTCGACTCCCGGCAGTTTGTCGAGCGAAGCGTCGTTGCGCTTTGATTTGCGCGGGCCGAGTCATCTTGTTTCCACCGGCTGTACTAGTTCGACCGACGCCCTCGGTTATGCGTTCAACATGATTCGCTTCGGCGTTGCGGAACAATTGGTCAGCGGTGGTGTGGACGCCACGATTACGCCGGGGATTATGCAAGGCTTCTGTGTCATGCGCGTGGTTTCTACATCGCGCAACCAAGAGCCGGCGCGCGCCTCGCGGCCGTTTGATCGGACGCGCGATGGGTTTGTCCTCGGTGAAGGCGCCTGGGTCCTGATTCTCGAGGAGCGCGAACGAGCGCTCGCTCGCGGCGCCAAGATCTATGGGGAAATCTTAGGCTACGGATCGACGTGCGACGCTTACCACCGCGTGCGCCTCGATCCGAGCGGCGAGGAGCCGGCGCGGGCGATGACGTTGGCGATCGAAGATGCCGGCGTTGCCAAGGACGAGATCGGCTATCTCGCGCTGCATGGAACTTCAACGATTTTGAATGACAGAACTGAAACGCTGGCGGCAAAGCTTTGCTTCGGCCGGCGCGCTTACGACATACCGATGAGCTCGATCAAATCGATGATCGGTCATCCGCAGGGCGCTTCGGGGGCCGCGGGCGTGGTCGCCGCGATACTGGCGATGAACTATGGCTTTCTGCCACCGACGATCAATTATTTCGAAGCCGACCCGGAGTGCGATCTCGATTACATTCCCAATCAGGCGGTTGTCCGCGCGGTCGACTTGGCTCTGTGCAATTGCATCGGCTTCGGCTCGAAGAACTCGGCGCTCGTTGTCGCTCGCGGAGGAGCGCTATGAGGCGCAGCACCCAGAAAGAAATGATGGACCTGCCGGGCCAGCCCAGAGAGCTCCTTGCCGAAGATTTGCACAATTTGAGAATCATCAACCGCTACCTCGGCAGCTATCGAAACGTGCTGCGCGGTTTGGCGCGGCTGGTGGGCGAGCAAAAAATGGATCGGTTCACGCTGCTCGACATTGGCACAGGCAGCGGCGATATCCCGACGGCTATCGTCCGCTGGGCCCGACGGCAACAAATCGCAGCGCAAATCAGCGGTCTAGAACTGGAAGCAGTGACGGTCGAAGAGGCGGTCGAGCAGACCCGAAGCTTTCCCGAAATTACCCTCGTTCGCGGCGACGCCGCGGCGCCGCCGTTTGGCGCCGGCTCGTTCGATTTTGTTCTTGCATCGCAATTGCTGCACCACTTCAAGGATGAGCAGATCATTGCGCTACTCCGGACTTGGGCGAAGCTAGCGCGCCGCGCCATTATCATCGCCGATCTCGTGCGCCATCCGGTCGCTTATCACGGCATTCGCTTGCTGACCCATGGATTCACCCGCAACATGATGACACGTACCGACGCTCCGCTTTCCGTGCAGCGGGCATGCACGATCTCCGAGTGGAGCGAACTGTTGCGCCGGGCCGATGTTGGAACG
>DASXSW010000577.1:0-4483 GCA_036505755.1 Binatia bacterium
CCTGTGAAGGATGTTGCGATATTACAAGTCGGTTCGCTAACCGAACGTCTCGCGGCGATGGAAACCAAACGCGTGCAGGCCACTGTGCTGGCGCCGCCGGCGATGTATCAAGCGCAGAAGCGCGGTTTCAATATACTAGCCGACGTCGCTGCGCTGGGTCTGCCGTACCAGGCGACCGGCGTCGCGACAACGCGAAAATTCATTCGTGAGCGAACAGACGTTGTCCGCCGCTACATTAAAGCGCATATCGACGCCGTGCATCGTTTCAAGACCGACCGTGAAACGTCGATGAAAGTCCTGGCCAAGTCCCTAGCTCTGTCCGACAAAGAGTTGCTCGACAGAACGTACGACGGCGCAATCGCCGAGCATAAGCTGCCCGCCAAGCAGTACCCGACCCTAGAGGGATTGAAGACGATCTTGGCGAGCGAGCCGAAAGCGAAGGGATCAAAGGCCGAAGACTTTGTCGATCTCCGTTTCATCACAGAGCTCGACGATAGCGGCTATATCGACAAGCTGTATAGGCGGTAATGGAAGCAACGATCGGGGATTGGACGATTCTCGTGCGGTGCCCCTTCATTCGTCGAGCGTAGTTCACTGGCAGCTACCCCATCAATCAAGAGCAAGGAAACCCCTGTATTTCGTATCCCTTTGGAAATTTGAGCCCGAAAACGTTTTTACTGGGGATTTCATTTTTTGTGCTGTCAAACACGGCTCGAACAAATTTTCCTGCGAAGGGTTTCTCCTACGCAGGATAATTTGACATTTCTCCAACGCACCAATAATGTTTACACACTGAGAGGTATTTGATTCATGATTATCGACTGTCACGCTCATTTAGTTCCGCAAAGTTGGCAGCACCCCAAATCGCCGAAATCTATCTTCGATCTCGATGGCTTATTCAAGCAGCAGGACGAATCCGGAGTGGATATCACCGTTTTTGGTAACAACTGGATTCGCTCGCCGGATGGTTACGACGCGCTGAGAGTCGTGCAGGAATTCAACGAACATGCGGCGGAGTTGACCGCGAAGCATCCAAAGCGCTTGCTTGGCCTCGCCTGCTCGGTGCCTTTTGATAACGACAAGATTCTCAAAGAAACCGAGCGCGCGGTTCGCGACTACAAACTCAAAGGTATCATGATCAACTCCAGCGTCGGAGGAGAATATCTCGACTCGCCAAGGGCAACACCGTTTTTCGAATTAGTCAGTGATCTCGATGTGCCGATCTTTGTTCATCCACCGAAATTCACCATCGGCAACGAAAAAATGGAAATATTCCGTTTGCCGGAGATGCTCGGGCGGCCATTCGACACCACGCTATCGCTGACGCGTTTCATCTTCACCGGCGGCTTTGAAAAGTTTCCCAAGCTCAAATTGGTTTGTGCCCACGTCGGCGGCGCGCTGCCGATGCTGCCAGGACGCTACGGCTTTGGCTACGAGCTTAGAAAGGATATGAGCTTCGGTCCGTGGGAACCGGATGTCATGACTCGCACGCCGGCGAGTTACATTGCGCAGCTTTATCTCGACACCGTTTCGCTCCATCCGCCTGCGGTCCAATGCGCCGTCGACACCGTCGGCGTCGACCACGTGGTTTATGGCAGCGACTTTCCCCCCGTGCCGATACCGTTGAAACGCTCGGTGGACGTCGTGCATCAATTGAAAATAGCAGACGCAGACAAACAGAAGATTCTCGGTGGAACGGCCGCTAAGTTGCTCGGACTGGCCGGCTGAGCCGAGCGGCCGCAATCATTTCGGAAGTGGACTACCCCGCAGAAAGCGAACGGGGTATCAGACATAGCCAAAGAATTTACCCCAAAAGCGTCACCCCCGACTGTTTTAATCGGGGGTCCAGTTCCGGTCTCGCCTGGATTCCCGATAGAAGCATTCGGGAATGACGGATTCTAAGCGAGCTGCAATAGCTCCTTACGCAGCAAGCTGTGGGAAATCAAACCCGCAGTGATTGAAAAGGACATCATCTAAATGGCCAAACAACTCGGCCCCGGAGACGCGTTTCCGAACTACACTGTACCGACCGCGGATGGCCGAACATTAAATATTCCCGCGGATCTCAGAGGCGAATACGCGGTGATAATTTTTTACCGCGGCGTCTGGTGACCCTACTGCGTCCGGCAGGTAGCCGACTTCCAGGCGCATATGGAGGAGTTTAGGCGAGAAAATACCAACGTGGTCGCCCTCTCTGTCGATCCGCTCGACAAAGCCAAAGAGATGGTGGAAAAAACCGGCGCCACGTTCCCGATCGGCTATGGTCTGAAAGTCCCCGAGGACGCCGACAAGATAGGCGCTTATTGGGAAGACCGGCGCAAGATTATCCATGCGACCAATTTCATCATCGATTCGGACAAAAAGGTGACCCAGGCGTGCTTCGCTACGGGTCCCATCGGGCGCATCGTTGCGGTCGACGCGCTGAGCTCGATCAGGGGCGCAAAGAAAAGAAAGGCGCAAGGAGGGTAACTGTAGTTTCTCATTCCGAAGTACAATTTTCGAACCGCACGAGCGGATGCTCCTTCTCTCCTCCCCTCACCCTTACCCTTCTCTCCCATCGGAATGGGCGAGGGAGTCAAGAATAGAATGGAATCAATTAGCGGTTCTATGACACCAGAGCATTATCCCGTTCTTATCGCCGGCGGTGGGCCAGTTGGCCTGGCATTGGCAATCGAGCTAAATTGGCGCGGCATTCGCTGCCTGGTTGTCGAACAAACCGACGGCAGCGTCGACTTTCCCACGACCAATCTTGCCAACACGCGCACCTGCGAGCATCTGCGCCGCTGGGGCATCGCCGACCATATGCGTTTCGAGTCGGGCTACCCGGCGGACTACCCGAGAAATTATCTTTTTGTCACGCGCATGGACGGCTACGAGATCGCTCGTTTCGACCATTCGGCCAACGGGGACCCCGCGTCACGCTCACCCTTCAGCCCGGAAGGCCGCCTTTGGATTTCAAAGCCGTACTTCGATCCGGTGCTGCACAAACATGTGGCGACGCTGCCTAATGTCGCCGTTCGCTACCGCACCGCGTTCGAATCCTTTCAGCAGGACGAGCAGAAGGTCACAGCGAAAATTGTCAACGTGCAAACCGGCGAGGATGAGACCATCGAAGCCGACTATCTCGTCGGCTGTGACGGGGGCCGGAGCAACATTCGGCGCGCCCTCGGCATTCAGTACGAAGGCGTGTTCTCCCAAGGTATGAATGTCGCGGTCTTGTTCCGCTCACTGTTTCTCAAATCGATCAGCTACGGCCCTGCTGTCATGTACCAAATTATTAACCCGCATATTAACGGCACCATCGCCGCCGTCGACGGCAAAGAGCTGTGGCGCCTGAACATTCGTAACGTCAAACAAGAACAGATCGATGCCTTGAACGCTCCAGAAAAACTGCGCCATGCATTGGGCGAAAATCTTCCGTTTGAATTGCTCGACGTGCGCCCGTGGACCGGCCACTGCGTCGTCGCGGAGCAATATCAGGTAGGGCGAGTCTTTCTCGCCGGCGACGCGGCGCACTTGAATTGGCCGACCGGCGGCTTCGGCATGAACACCGGCGTCGGCGACGCCGTCGATATCGGCTGGAAGTTGGCAGCGATGCTGCAAGGTTGGGGCGGCGCGCAGTTGCTCGACAGTTACACTTTGGAGCGCAAGCCCATCGCCATGATCAACGTCAGCGAGGCAGCGGAAATGCGCGCCAGCTACGACAACCAAACGCCTTTCTCGCCGAAGATCGGTGGAAACGATGACGAGGGCAAACTGTTACGCGACAAAGCCCGCGCGGCGATCATGCGCACCCGCGGCAAAGAATTTCAGCATGATTCTGCCGGCATCGAGCTCGGGTACCGCTACGAGAACTCACCGATCTGTGTTGCCGACGGTACGCCGCCGCCCGCGCTGGATCATGGACTCTACGTCCCATCGACATGGCCTGGCGTGCGCGCGCCGCATGCCTGGCTCAAAGACGGTCGCTCGACTCTCGATTTGTTCGGTAAGGGTTTCACGCTCCTGGATTTCTCGGGAAACATCACGGACACGAACACGATCCCGGCAGCAGCGAGCCGCGTCGGACTGCCGCTTCAGTCAATCAAGATCGACGATCCAAAAGTGCGCGAAACATATGAGCGTCCACTCGTGCTCGTCCGCCCCGACGGCCACGTCGCGTGGCGCGGTGACGAGATACCGGAGAATGCCGCTGAGATCATAGACAAAATCCGTGGCGCGGGATAAAAGACGGCAAACTAGCTTTTCGCTCTGGAAAGAATTGATGGCCTCTGTAATCACCGCGATCCTTTTGGTGAGTGCGCTTGCCTCGACGGCGCTTGCAGCGACTAAAGTTTCCTTCCCGTTCACGCCGATCAGCGCCGCCAGCCTGCCGTGGTGGATCGCTAAAGAATCCCGTTATTACGAAAAATACGGCCTCGACGTGGACATGATTTATGTCGGCGCGTCGCCGGTTATCATCCAGGCGATGCTGGGCGGACAA
>DASXSW010000578.1:0-2304 GCA_036505755.1 Binatia bacterium
TATGGGCCAGCCAAAAGAACTCCCCTTAAACAAACCACAACGCAGTCCCAAGCACCGGCTCCGTTGGCTCCTCCGGAAACGGTCAAGGTCGTTGAGGTGCCGGTAGAAAAGATCGTTGTCAAAGAGATTCCAAGAGTTGTCGAAGTGGAGAAGATCATTTTCCCGGCAGTAGCCTTTCGCTTTGACTCCGCCGACTTCACCGAGCTCGGCAAGGGTCAGGTCTATTTGGCCGCACAGCGACTCAAAGAGAAGGCCGATTTGACCGTTGTCATCGAAGGCCACACGGATACCGTAGGCGCCGATGACTACAATCAAAGATTAGGACAGCGCCGCGCCGAAACCGTCATGAACGAGCTTTCGGCCCAAGGAATCGATCGCAGTCGTATGTCCGCCGCAAGCCTCGGTGAGAGCAAACCTTTAATTGACCAGGAGACCCAGTGGGCGCGGGCCGTCAATCGCCGAGTCGAGTTCCAGGTGAAGGGAGCCCGCTGAAAAAAAACCGATTTTCGCAAAAAAACGCCCAGCTTGATCGGTAGGCTGGGCTTTTTTTTGCTCTTGAGCTCGACAGAATCACTAGCACCCCCATTAATCTCTTTAAAATGCCCTACAACCCTCACGATCGCTATTACAAAAAGGCCCAGAAGGAAGGTTACCGCTCGCGGGCTGCTTACAAATTGCTCGAACTGCAGCAACGTTATCACCTGCTGCACCAAGGCGATAACGTGGTTGATCTCGGCGCGGCACCTGGTGGTTGGCTGCAAGTCGCGGCTAAAATTATCGGCCAAAACGGCAAAGTCATCGGCGTCGACCTGCAACCGATCAAGGCTTTTAACGAGCGCAATATTATTGTCCTCGAGGGTGACATCACGAACGCTGAGATCCAACGAAAAATCAAACAACTCATCGGTGGACCGGCTGACTGTGTACTTTCTGATTTGGCGCCCAAGTTGAGCGGTATCCGTGATGCCGACATGGCACGTTGCTCGGCACTTAATCACACGGCCTTGAGAGTCGCGGTCGAATTACTGCGGCCGGGCGGTGCACTTCTGATGAAAAGTTTTATCAGCAATGATATGCACAGCTGCACCGCTGAACTGAAGGAATATTTTTCTACCGTGCAGCGAACCAAACCCGAGGCGACGCGCCAGGGCTCCTCCGAGTTCTACTTCTACGCCAAAGGGTTCTCCTCGAACGCCAACGGTCGTACGTAAACTGGCGCGACGCGTCTCCTCCATGTCTGAATTCAGAAAAGATCCGGTCACAGGTCGCTGGGTCATTATCGCTTCGGAAAGAGAAAAAAGGCCGCGCCAGCATCGCGATGAAAACCATTGGGCGCGACCTGAGCTCTGCCCATTCTGCGCTGGAAACGAAGCCATGACACCGCCGGAAGTGTGGGCCCAGCGGGAAATGAACACACAACCTGACTCGCCGGGTTGGTTCGTACGCGTCGTTCCTAACAAGTATCCCGCTCTCGAAAATCGTGGCACATGGACCGGTGGCAATGACGGCATCTACGAATGGCGGAATGGTCTCGGCGTCCACGAGGTTATCATCGAGAGTCCCAATCATTTGGTGAACATGGGCGACCTCGACGAATCACAATTCGCTGATATTCTGCGCGCCTATCGCGATCGGATGCGCGATCTACAACGACATGGCCCTTGGGGTTATTTGCTCCTCTACAAAAACCAAGGCGACCGTGCCGGCGCGACCCTGGAACACGTTCACTCGCAGCTAATCGCGCTACCAGAAATACCGAAGCAAGCCGTCGACGAGCTTAGCGGTGCAAAAATGCACTACGAATTGACCGGGCGTTGCATCTATTGCGAGATGATCCAGCGGGAATTGGACTATGGCGAGCGACTGGTCTCGGCGTCAGAGAGCTTCGTTGCGCTTTGCCCATTTGCATCGCGCTTCGCTTATGAAATATGGATTTTGCCTAGGAATCACTCGACGGATTTCGTGGAAAGCCCAGAACCGGACATCCTTGCGCTCGCCTACGGCGTCCGAGACATCATCACGAGGCTAAACCGCGCCCTCGACAATCCGCCGTTCAATTATTTTATTCACTCGATACCCGTGCATGAGACCGTGAGCGCACACTTCCACTGGCACATTGAGATATTGCCGCAGCTCGCCAGAGCCGCAGGCTTCGAGTGGGCCACGGGTTCGCACATGAATTCGGTGGCGCCCGAAGATGCTGCGCGCTTACTGCGCGATGCGACGGTTTAGACTTTCCGCCGGTTGACTTTCCCGCGCCTGTCTTTGCTGGTAAAGCAGCGCCGTGGCCGCCGCAGCGCAAGC
>DASXSW010000579.1:0-6747 GCA_036505755.1 Binatia bacterium
AGTTGTTTTCTGCTAATCCTCCTGCTTGCGGTGGCCATAAGCAATATTTGAGTCCGAGGCGCTAACTAAAGCAACACCTTAACTCTGTCACAATTGGAGCTATTTTGTTTGTGAGCGGTTGTAAACCGGGGCTACTGCTTATACTTAAAGTCTTCGGGACCCATCTTTTCAAGAATTTCAGCCCATTTTTCTTTGGAAACGTTAGAAACGTTTTCGACGGAGCTGTCAGCGCCTTCTTCGTTCTGCTGCAATAGGCTCGATGCTTCAAGAACCGCTTTCGCAACATAAATGGGGCTCTTGGTGCGGAGCGCGAGCGCAATCGCATCGCTGGGGCGCGAATCGATCATGACCTGGCGTCCCGCCAACAGGAGATGCACGGAAGCATAATAAGTATTCTCTTTGAGCTCGGTAATTTCCACAGATTCGACGGAGCAACCGACCTCCCCAAGAATTGTCTTAAGAAGATCATGGGTCATCGGCCGGGCCATTTTGATCCCTTCAATTTCAGTGGCCATGGCTGTGGCTTCCAACAAACCGATCCAGATCGGCAAATTAAGCTTGTTTTCAGTGTCTTTAAGAATAACTATGGGCGTTTTGGTCACCGGATCGAGCGTCAAACCGCCAACTGACATTTGAATGGTATCTTCCCTTTTCGTCATGCCCTGTCCCCTTCCAATCGGGAGTTCAAATCAGACTTATCCCACATAATCTCGCCAAGCAATGAGTTGGCAGTCGCACTGATTACTTGAACCGGCACCAGCTGACCGATCAGTCTCTCCGAACCTGTGACGTTGACGATCCGGTTGCTGCGCGTGCGGCCCATGAGTTGGCCCTTTTTCAATTTTGACGGCCCGTCCACCAGGATTTCCTCCCGTTCCCCGATACGCTGCCGGTTTTTTCTCAGCGATATTTCTTGCTGCAGCTTTTGCACTCTTCTTAGACGATCTTTCTTAACGTCTTCGAGAATGGCATCGTCATAAATTTTTGCTGAAATAGTTTGCGGTCGAGGCGAATACATGAACGAGAAGATTTCATCATACTCCAGTTGATTGAGCAATTCTAGCGTGCGCTCGAATTCTGCGTCAGTTTCGCCGGGAAAACCGACGATGATGTCGGTACTGAGCGCAACTTTAGGACAGCGCTCGCGCAACCGTTGAATTCGCTCCACATATTCCTGCCGCGTGTAGCCACGCCGCATGCGGCCCAAGACGGTGTCGGACCCTGACTGAACCGGCAAATGAAGATGTTCACAAAGATTGTCTAGTGTCGCGAACGCTTCGGTCAGTTCGGGCGAAAGATCCTGCGGATGGGAAGTCGTAAAACGGATCCGCATCAGTCCTTCAATTGAATCGACGCGGGCCAATAACTCGGCAAAGCTCAGCTCGCCCGGAGTGAGCTTGCCGTATGAATTAACATTTTGTCCTAAAAGCATGACTTCAATAACGCCCTGGGCGACCAGCGATTCGATCTCGGTGATGATATTCGCGCTCGACCGGCTGACTTCGCGGCCGCGCACATGGGGAACGATGCAAAAGCTGCAGACTTTGTTGCATCCCTGCATGATGGTGACGAAGGCTTTGACTCCATGTACTTGAGTCCGACCGTCGACGTCTTCCATGTAGCTGGGATCGCGATAGAACGCGATCTCCACGGGTCGCGCGCGCGACCTTTGCGCTTGATCGACCATTTCTGGAAGCTTGTGAATGTTGTGCGTACCAAAGACCAGATCGAGGTGCGGCACGCGCTTGAGGAGATTTTCTCCTTCCTGTTGGGCGACACAGCCGCCGACCCCTATGATCACGCCTTCGCGAGCATCTTTGAACTCCTTCCAGCTGCCGAGCGCGCTGTAAACTTTCTGCTCGGCCTTATCCCGCACGGTGCAACTATTGAGCAAAATCACATCTGCGGCATCGATGCGGTCGGTCTGAACATAACCCGCCCGGCTCATGACTTGGGCGATCCGTTCCGAATCATACTGATTCATCTGGCAGCCGTAGGTTTGAATATAGAGCTTTTTCTTCATGGCACGATCAAATCGACGATCTTATACAGCTGGTTGATGCTGCGGCACTCTTCGGCCACGTGACAATAGGGCGTATAGCGCGGCATTTCGCTGTCACCGATTCCCCAGGTCATGCGGCTTTCGGGGTTGAGCCAAATCAATTGCTTGGCTTTCTGTTGGATCTCGCGCAGCACCCAGTCATTGGGGCGGTTGTAGTTATTTCGACCATCGCCGATGATGAGCACTGTCGTCTTGCTATTCACCGCGGCAAAAAAGTTCTTGTAAAACTGTTCGAAAGCGCGGCCGAAGTTGGAGTGCGAAAAAACATCGATGACATCGCCTTTCAAGGCGGCCTCGACGGCGGTTTGAATATCGTTCTCTTCGAAGAGCTTGGTCACTTCACCGATTTCAGCGACGAACACAAAACTCCGCACCTTCGTATAAAGATCCTGAATCGAATAGACAAACTGCAGCATGAAGCGCGAGGCGTTCAGCACGGAATCGGAAATATCGCACAGCACCATTACCTGGGGTTTGGTTTTCTTGCGCCGGTCGAGTTGGATGTTAAACGGTACGCCGCCATATTGCAGGTTTTTGCGCAGGGTCTTCTTGACATCGAAGCGGCCGCGCGTCGCTTTTTTACGCCTGACGGAAAGGCGGTTTTTCAGCCGCTGCGCTAGCCGCGCCACGGCATCGTTCATGCGCCGGATATCATCTTCGGTGTAGAATGCAAAGCTCTTATCGGCCAACGAACTTCGCTGCGAGGAATCCCTGGGCTCGAAGCCTTTCTTTCGCTGCTCTTGCTGGATGATTTCGCGGAGCAGGCGGTTTAGGTCTCGCATGCGCTCGTCAAGGTAGCGCATGGCCTTTTGCAAGTCTTCGCCGGTTTCACTGACCATCTGCAGCATCGCCTTGAAGCGCTCGATCTCGCTCTGCGTACGATCGAGCTGCAACCGCGCCGCCATTCGGGTATAGGGCGTAAAGCGAAAACTATCCGGGGTGCGGTTTTCCATCTCGTTCTGAATGGCGTCCCTGAGCAATCGCTCGATCTCGCCTCGATTGTTGCTAAGCAGCGCCTTGGTCAGCTCCGAGAGGTCTCCTTCCATCTCCTTCAGCAGCCGTTGGATTTGCTCGAGCATTTCTTGGAACTGCTCCGGGGTGAGCCCGAGTTCTTCCATGATGCGGCGGTCGAGGGCGTCGAGCGCTTGGCCGATGCCCAGAAAATAAAAGTCGAAAAGTTCGTCGAACGGCTTCAAGTCGCCCACACGTTTGACCAAAGTTGTGCGCAGGGCATTGCGAAAAAGCGAAGGATCGCCAATGCCGATCAATTCGAGGGCACGAAAGGCATCCATGTTTTCCGAGAGCGACACACGGATCCCATTGCGTCTCAAGACACCGGCAAATTCGATGATGCGCTCTTCCATCGACGAATCCGTTCAGGGAGTTGTTTAGTGCAGATGATCCTTTTCACTGCCGCCGGCGGCTGCAGGCCGCTGCGCTTGCTTCTCTGCGAGGTAGGCTTTGAGCTCCTGATGGGCCTTGCGAATGTCGGCTTCGTATTTCATCAACGTGGAGAGAGTTTGTTCCACCAAGTCGGTGTCCAACTGTTTGATATTGAGCAATGTCAGTGCCCGCACCCAATCGAGAGTTTCGCTGATACTCGGCGTTTTCTTTAAATCGAGTTTACGCATACGATGAAGCAATCGAACCACTTCCTGCGCCAACTGATGGCCGACTCCCGGAACTTTGAGCTTGATAATTTCCATTTCTCGATCGGAATCGGGAAAATCCAAATAAAGATGCAGACAGCGACGCTTTAGCGCGTCCGACATTTCGCGGCTATTATTGCTGGTCAGAACCACCAGTGGGAGATGCTTTGCCTTGAGGGTGCCGATTTCCGGCACCGAGATCTGAAAGTCGCTCAATATTTCCAGTAAAAACGCTTCAAACTCGGCATCAGATTTGTCGACTTCGTCAATCAGAAGAACGCTCCGCTTGTCCGACAGCAACGCCCGCATCAACGGTCGCGGTAGCAGAAACCGGTCGGAAAAAAACACGCCGTCTTGTTTGGCGACGCAGTCGACGGCTTCCTCCAGAGTCTGGGATCCCTTTAGGATCTCGCCAATTTTGTCCTTGAGAATTTGCGTGTACAGAAGCTGCTTGGCGTATTCCCATTCGTAAAGGGCCTTCGCCTCGTCGAGACCCTCATAGCATTGCAGGCGTATGAGCTCCATCCCGAGCGCATCAGCGAGCACTTTGCCCAACTCCGTCTTGCCCACGCCCGCCGGTCCTTCCACCAGAATCGGCTTCTGCAGCGTCGTGCCGAGATAAACTACCGTCGCGACGTTCTGGTTGCAGATATATTTTTGCTTGCCGAGCCCGGCGATCACATCATCGACTGATCGAAACATAGCCGTCCTTTCCGATTTATCGAAGCTAACACAAAGAATTCCCGACGACAAATCAGCGTGCCGCTGCAAGTTTGCACAACCTTTGCGGTTTCTGTAAATCATAAAGCGTGTGCACCTTGGCGCTCTATTTTCGCATGTTTGAAAACTATCCGCTGATCATCGCGGCCAATCGGGACGAGCATTACGACCGGCCATCAGCACCGCCAGCGTTGTTAAATACCCAGCCGAAGATTATTGCCGGCCGAGATCTCCGCGCGGGTGGGACCTGGTTAGGCGTGAATGAAACTGGCTTGATTGCCGGAATTCTCAATCGCCGACTGGATGGCCAGCAAGGAATCTCATCCGGCGTTCGATCCCGCGGCTTGCTCTGCATGGATGTACTCAAAATTGAATCTGTCGCAGCAGCAAATGCGTTTCTTCAAAAGCATGAATTCCATTATAACCCTTTTACGTTACTCTTTGCCGACAGACACGAAGCCTACGTTTCATACAACGATGAGCAAAGGATTGTCACCCAGAAACTGGAAACCGGCCTTCACGTTTTCAGCAGCGCTGCTGAGTTCGAAATGCACTCGGCAAAAGCCGATCGCGCTTACGCGCTGTTCGCCAAACTTTCGGCGCGAGTGCCGCCGACGAATGGTAAAGCATTGGAATCGATTGCGGCGTTGCAAACGGTGCTTGCGGATCATTCGCTGCGCGCGGATTCGGATGACCCCGGAGACGCGATCTGCGTGCATCGCCAGACTTCCGGAACCGTTTCCTCAAGCATCATTTATTTCTCTGAAGACGAATCTCGCTTTCATAGCGTTTTTTGTCCCGGTGTGCCGTGCCGTAATTCTTTTGGCGATGCGCTGCCACTCGACGTCCGGTGAACACACAACAAAAAACCAAACAGGCGGCTACCGTCATTCTGCTTCGCCGCGCCGAGCCGAAAGGGTTCGAAATCTTTCTCACTCGGCGTCCGGCGAGCATGCCATTCCTCGGCGGCAAGTACTGCTACCCCGGCGGTTCAATCAAAAAAGAAGATTTCGCTGCCGGGATGATCGATCGTTCCTTTGGTCTAGCGCCGGAGCAAGCGCGCAAAGTCAGCGGCGCCCGGTTTAGCCCCGACGAAGCGATGGGTTTCTGGGTCGGCGCTGTTAGAGAGCTCTTCGAAGAGGTCGGCGTGCTACTTGCGGTAGAAGAATCTGGCTCGCCACTTGCCGTGGATCGGCAGCGCGCGGTCCGCCTCGCGCAAAAACACGCAGCGTTGCTGCATAACTCGCTCAGTTTTCTATCGCTGCTGGAAAGCGAAAGAGTTTACTGCGATCTGTCGAGTTTAGCGTATTTTTCCCATTGGCAGACCCCAGCCCAAGTTTCCATTCGCTTCGACACGCGGTTTTTTCTCGCTGCGCTTCCCGGCGATCAAACTCCGTTCGCCACTTCCGCGGAAGTCGCCGATAGTCTTTGGCTCACTCCCGACCACGCACTCAAACTTTTGGACCGCGGCGATCTGCCGATGATTTTTCCAACCTTCGCCTCGCTTCGCAGCTTGGCCGACTTCGAGACGCTCGAGAGCGTGGTGAAAGAATTCTTCCCACCCTCGCGGCAATCCGCCGGGAACACTTCTGTCGAGTAGCAATGAAGGACTGACTTCACATTCCCGGCGACAAGTTCCCGCCGTGTGTGTTCGCGCAGAGCGCACTAAGATTATCGCATCGCCGGCTTCGTTGCCGAATGCAGTGGAATCACTGCAAACTCAAAATCGCCAGATTGCTTTAAGCCGTCGCGTCGGTTACTTTGAATTTGGTTCACGCTTGTTGTCTCGCCGTGTGATTTTCCGGCTGCGATAATTTTGTCTAGACCTCGTTATGTTGCGTACTTGGTGCGGACGACTGTCCGATCTGTACTACGGCTGGCGTATGGTGGCCGTCGGCTCGATTCTCCGCATTCTCGGAGGAGGTCTCTATTTCTACGGCTTTTCCGTTTTCTTTTTGCCCTTGAGCCAAGATCTGGGATTGAACCGAGCAGCGACATCGTTGGTGTTTTCTTTGGCGCGTGCGCAAGGCGCCTTCGAAGGACCCATCGCGGGCTATTTCATGGACCGTCATGGTCCCCGCCCTCTAATGATCATGGCTCTCCTTATGACCGGGGTCGGCCACATGTTGCTCTCCGGCGTCAACAGCTACATTACGCTTCTGCTTGTTTACATGGGCGTGGTTTCCCTCTCGTTTCACGCTGGATTCATGGATGCGCCGATGTTGATCGCCAATACCTGGTTTATTCGCAATCGAACCATGGCCATGGCGATCATTAGTGGCTCCATCGGTATCGGTGGATTTATTTTTACTCCGA
>DASXSW010000580.1:0-4605 GCA_036505755.1 Binatia bacterium
GTCGGGCTTGAACATCTTGATCATGGCGTCAGGTGCCGCCTTCAACTTCGACGCGTAAGGTTCTTCACCGAACGTTGCTCTAGGATAGATATAGTTCTGAATCAGCTGATAATCCCAGTACTCGCCGGCCGGCATCAGCGCGTTTTCATAAACCCATTCAATGAGTTTCTCTTTGGTATCGAAGCCGCCGCGGTCGATATACTGGCGGGCCGCGATGGGGTCTAGCAGAAAAGTCGGCGCGCTGTGCGCGTCCATGCCGCGCAGCATGTTACGCACGTGCTCGCGCCAATATTTTTCGCGCACGCCGAGAGTAAAGGCTGTTGAGCGGCAGCCTGTGAATATGCTCACCGCGCTGTCGGTCGGTTTGAATCCGTGCTGCACGTGGAACGGCGTCCAGGGACTGCGCTCTTCATTCTCGGCGAAGGTGACGCTGCCGTAGGCGTAGCCATTGCCCTGCGAGCCCATATAACTGTCGCCCGGAAGCGAGCCGCCCTGGAGATTTTGCGATAGCAAGCCATAGGCGCGCCCGATGGTCGCGTTGGCGTGATTGTACGGCGCCATCGCGCCGGTGCCGGAGTTCATGTCGATCTCGTTACGGATCGGACCGTTGACGACGACCATCGCAGCCATCGAACTGGTCGTGCTGCCGCGCGCGCTCACGCCGCTGGATGCGAGCGCCAATATTACCGGAAAGTATTCCGGCCGCGCACCGGCCATCACCGCGTTGACCGCCACCTTTTCTACCGTGAACTCCCAGTGCTGGCGAAATTGGTTGGAGCGCATGTGTCCTGCGACTTCGCCCGGCTTGCGGCTCGTGTGGGCGAGCATTTCTCGCACTTTTCTTTCCGTCGGCAGAACGATCGGCAGCTTGTCCGTCCAATTATTTTCCAGAAACAAACGATGCAAGTTCTCGTCCGTATCGGAGTCCACTAATCGCGGCTTCGAGCGCTCGAACTTGATTTCTCTAATATGATCTCCCTCTGCGGGACGGGTGAGCCCTTCGATGACTTCTTGCATCACCGGCCGCCCGCTGATCGGACTCTTGCCTTCGACATAGGCGCGCAGTTGTTCCGCGGTCTTACCCATCACCGGCTGGGGCACGAAAGTGTAACGCGCCTCGGGCATGCCATGCATTCGGGTCACCGATTGCACCGCCTTCTCGAAGGCGTTGGTATGGATAGCGACGGTGGGTACACCGTACTTGCTATCAAGAGCGATTGCGTGCACGGCGACCGCCGGCGCGCAGGTACTTCAATGGCCGACACCGATGATGGCGCCGTCGCCGTTGGCTTTGATCATCTCCCACGTCTGCGGATCGTCTTTGGTGTAGACGCTCGACATCTCTACGAGCTTGGTCGTCACCGACGGCATGTGATCGGCGAACCAATCCTGCACCTGGCGCAGGAAAAGCCCCGAGTCATCGAAGCGGGGGTCGACCAGATAGACCGTCTTGCCGTCCAGGCTCTCCAAGCGCGGCGCCATCGGTTTCGGCGTAACCTTTGGTGCGAAGCCCACCGGATTAAGCACCGAGATTTTGTCCGTTCCATTAATGCCATCAGCCATGTTTGAATCCTCCTTGCGCTATTTGTGTTCAAGCCCTCAAGTCCAGGATCATTGCCTTGCGCCGCGTAAGATTGCGAATGCCGCTAGCGTGGGTTTGGACCTCCCAAACCTATTCGAAGTTGCGAACCAGCGTCAAGCGCAAAGCAGCCGGCCGCTTTTCGCAACAACTTAGTTTCTAAACTTCGTGCAGAAGAAATGCGTGCTGCAGCTTTGTTGCATTCGATAGCGCGCCGTTACTTCTCTCACCGCATTGTGAGTCGGCGTCGTTGCAGGTTGGTCCGTTGAGCCGAACAATTGTAGTTATCCATGAAATTCAAGTCTTTCAAAATAACTGCGGGTTTGATTCCCCGCAGCTTGCTGCGTAAAGAGCTATTCCCAGACTCTTAGAGTCCGTCATTCCCGAATGCTTCTATCGGGAATCCAGGCGAGACCCGAACTGGACCCCCGATTAAAACATTCGGGGGTGACGCCTTTGGGATTAATTCTCATCACTATGTACTGATACCCCATCAGCTTGCTGCGGGGTAGTTCAACAACGTCACCGGTGCGCTCGACTAATGGATCGAGCCAGTGGCGCTATCATAGGTAAAGTTTGGCTGACTGCCGCCCGTTTTGGCGGCAGTCACTCTGTATGAAGTTGGCGAGAGGATAACGAACGATAAGGTGACTCCGTCGGTTGATTGGAAGCCGTATCCGGCGGTTTCGGCGATGGAAGCCGGAAGCACGGATTGTTTGGCATAGTAGGCTTCGATGGCAACCGAGGCATTTCGAAGATCCGATTTCATCTGTGCATCGATCGCCTCGCTTCGATAGGTCATGAACTGCGGTATCGCGATCGCGGCGAGCAGACCAACCACGGCGATGACGACCAGAATTTCGACCAGAGTGAAGCCGGCGCTCATAAATGAGCGCTTCTTGCATGCAGCAAATTGATGAAGCGTCAAGCGGTAACTTCCTTAGGCTTACAAAAGCTGGCGTATAGTAATTGATTCGTGCACGAAGCACCAGATAAATTTGGCGGCGATTGGTTTTGAACCGCGGGATTGAATCGCGCGAAATGCTCCATTTCTTTGAGGACTAGGCTCAGCGCCAACTTTGTCGTGCCGCGAATGTTCTTGACCTTCAATTTAGATCTGCCTTATGTTGCAAACCACGCCGGCTTCGTCGTTCAATTTGGCGTTTACTTATTAGAGTGGGAGGCGAAATGAAAAAGACGAGTATTTGGCTCTTGTCCATTCTCTTGTGGTCGGTCGAAGCTGCGGCGCAAACTCCTTATTATCAGGGTAAAACTATCAGGGTCATCGTCGGCTATCCGGCGGGTAGCGCCCACGATTTATGGGCGCGCATGATCGCGCCGCAACTGACCAAACATATTCCGGGCAACCCCGCGACCGTCGTTCAAAACATGCCCGGCGCCGGCTCGATGACGGCGACAAATTATATTTACGGTGTAGCCAAGCCCGATGGATTAACCGTGGTCGTTAATAACGCGGCGCTATACTTCGAACAGCTTCTAAAAAGGCAAGAAGTTCAATACGACTGGTCGAAATTCAGCTGGGTCGGCAGCATGACCCCCACCGTTCCGATGCTCTATATGTGGGCGAACACTCCGTACAAAACGATTCACGACGTCCGTACTGCGACCGTACCGCCGAAGTGCGGCGTAACCGGAACGGGCAACACCGGCTACTATCTTCCTAAGTTGCTCGAACAAACCATCGGCGCGAAGTTTCAACTAGTCACGGGTTATGAAGGCGGCGCGAGCATCGAATTGGCGGTGGAGCGCGGCGAAGTGCAGTGCCGCGCCTTTACCATCCAGGTTTTCTTTGGCCGCGAGCCTTTTAACACCTGGCGTAGCAAAAACCTGGTGCGGGTTTTGGTTCAAGGCGGTAAAAAGCGCGACCCGCGCTTGCCGGAAACACCGCTACTCACCGAGCTAATGGACCAGTACAAAACGTCGGAAGCGAACCGCCGTTTAGTGACCGTCATGCTGGGATCGGGCGAATTCGGCAGCGCGCCAATGCTGGCGCCGCCGGGAATTCCCGCCGAGCAAGTCAAGATTTTGCGAGCGGCTTATGCAAAGGCGCTGAGGAGCCCGGAGCTCATCGCCGACGCAAAGAAGCAAGGATTCGACGCAGAGCTGATTCACGGCGACGACCTCGAAGTGCTTGCGAAAGAGGTGATGAACCAACCCGCCGATGTCATCGCGGCGATGAAAAAAGTCATGGGCGAATAAAAAGAAATCTGTCTACACCGGGCGGCTCCACGCCTATCGAGTCTCCATGCCTGCCAATCGTATTCGATGATCAGAGCCGTCTGTCATCTCCTCATCGGTCTCAGTGTGCTGTCTTCGGTCGTTGCGGGTGCCGCGAGCGCGCCTGTGCGCGTTAACATCGGCGCGGCCTCGGTGAGCAGCAGCGCGCTTAGTTTGTGGGCGGCGCAGGAGCAGGGAATTTTTGCGAAGCATGGTGTTGAAGCTCAGCTTATTCTGATCCGCGGCGGGTCGACGTTGGTGGCAAGCCTCTTAACCGGAGAGATCCAAGCGGCATTTACTTCCGGTGTTTCGGTGCTCGGCGCTGCGGCGCAGGGAGTCGATGTGAAAATGCTCACGTCGATCTCGAGTCGAGTGAGCTGGAAACTGATTGCGAATCCGCAAATCAAAAAGACAGAGGAGCTGCGCGGCAAGCGTTTCGGTGTGCAGAGCATCGTCGGCAGCACGTGGATGTATGCGATGCTTGCCTTGGAACAGCTCGGTCTCGAACCGAAACGCGACAATATATCGTTTCTTCCCATCGGCGATCCGGTCACCATCGGACACGCTTTGGAGGCCGGTCGCATCGACGCCGCGGTGCTCGATCCGACGCTGAGCCAGCGCCTGACCAGCAAAGGATTTTCGCAGCTCGTCGATCTGGCCAAGACCAATGCGACCTTTCCGGGGTTAGGGGTCGGTGTGACGCGCGCGTATCTCGAGCAACATGCGGGTGCGATTGAAAAGTTGGTCGCCGCGCTGACGGAAGGTTTGGTATTCGTGCAGCAACCAGC
>DASXSW010000581.1:0-5367 GCA_036505755.1 Binatia bacterium
CTCTTTGCGCGAGCAAGAATGCCTGACCGATGGCGGGGCAGGTGTGGTGAGCTTCTCATCATTCGTCATGCGCGATGCCGGTAAATCTCCTACCGCCACGGTGTGCATCATCCGCGATATCACCAAGGACAAAGCTGTGCAGCAGCAAATCAAGCGCCACACTGAGCGACAAGCCGCTCTTTACGAGCTCAATATCGCGGCTACCTCCACACTCGAATTGCGTGCCGTACTCGGCGTTCTCTTGGAGCGACTTGCGTGCTTGGTTCCACGAACGGCCACGACCGTGATGTTGCTGGACACAGTCACGCATCAGCTGCGTCGAGTCGCTTGCCGCGGCATCGATGAAATCACATGGCAATCCGAACCCTCTGCGGCCAGCGAATCGACGCATCCTGTTCTTCAATCGAAGGACGCCATTTCGATATCAGATATACAGCATGCCGACACTGGCCTCGACGGCGCATTTTTTGTCCGGCAACGATTTCAATCCTATCTGGGTCTGCCGCTCGTCGCCAAAAATCAGGTGGTTGGAATACTCTCATTTTATGCGCAACAAAAACGCCACTTCAGCGACGAAGAAATCACTTTTCTTCGGAGTCTCGCCGGACAAGCCGCCGCCGCCATCTATAATTCTCAGCTCTATGAGCAAACCAGCCAGCAGGCGATCGCATTGGAAAAGGCCAACCGAGTCAGAGAGGACTTTTTAAGCGTCATGTCCCACGAACTGAGGACGCCGCTAAACGTAATCACAGGCTACGCCAAACTCGTTCAAGAAGGCGTGATGGGCGAGATCAACCCGGAACAAAATAAAGCCCTGGACAAAATCGGCCACCACGCCGATGAGCTGCTATTCATGGTCAATAGCATCATGAATGCGACCAAGATCGAGGTTGGGGCATTGTCACTCGACTGCGAGGAATTCCCACTAGTGAAGCTGTTCGATGACATCAAACTGCTCTACGATTATCCGTTCGGAAAAGAAATTCGCGTTGAGTGGGACTATCGTGCCGATCTTCCTTTGTTGCACAGCGACCGCGATAAACTCAAGCATATCTTGCAAAACCTCATTAACAATGCGCTTAAGTTTACCGACGCGGGCACGGTGACCGTCACGGCTCGCCAACTTCCCGGCAATACTCATGTCGAGCTCGCCGTCAGGGATACCGGTATCGGCATTCCTGCCGAAGAACTGCCTGTTATTTTCGACCGCTTTCGACAACTCGATAGCTCAAGAACTCGCGCTTACGGCGGTGTCGGCCTAGGTCTGCACATTGTGAAGACGTTTACCGCGCTTCTCGGCGGAACCGTAAAGGCGACCAGTAAACCCGGCCGTGGATCGACCTTCACAATCACTCTACCCTGCGTCTGTCGCGAGGCTGAGGAGACGAATCCATCACTTCGTTCGTCGCCTTTTCGCCCCGAGCTCTAGAGCGGCCCGATTGCCCGCGCCCGTGTGGCGCTTCGCGCCCGGTCCATAGGCATCCTAGTGTTGAAATCTCACCGCGCCTGGGGCAAACAAGAGAACAAATCCGTTCGTCCAACGCGGAGGTGTATCAGTATGGCAAACCAAGCCGGCGGCGATGTGTTCAACCGAGAACAGGCGGAAAAATTGCTCTACCCGGCTAAAGGATTAGGCGGCGGCGGACAGCTGGAAGTTCGCATGGAAGTTTCGCCGGACCATCCGGATCCGGACATCCGAGGTGTGGCGCGGCGAGTTAAATTTTTCAATCTCGAGAGTTGGCACAAAGAGTGGACTGAGGTCGCGAAGAAAAACGAAGAGCTGGCCGCAGGCTTCGAACAGGAGAACCGCGAGCAAACCTCGCATGAGTTTTACCTGCGCGCCGCCGACTTTTACCGCCGGGCCGTGGTCTACATGGCGGAGAGCGATCCGCGCATGCTGCCGACTTTCAAAAAGCTCGAAGACAATTTTAATAAAGCGTGGAGTCAGGTTACTGCACCATTCGAACGCGTGGAAATTCCCTACGAAGGCCACAAACTGCCCGCCCTTTTCTGGACCGGGCGCGGTAAACTAGGAACAAAACTGCCGGTCGTCTATAACTACGGCGGCGCCGACGGAATTCTCCTTCGCGGCGAAGATGGTGGTGCCGGCCAGTACGTACGCCGCGGCATGTCATTTATCGACGTCGATGGTCCGGGACACGGTGGAACGCTGCGCCACCAGAAACTTTACGCGCCGGCCGACTCGGAGCGGGTTGCCAAGGCCGTCATCGATTATCTCGTGACTCGTCCCGACGTCGACGCCGAGCGTATCGGGTTGCATGGGTCCAGCATGGGCGGCTACTCGGGGCCGCGCTGCGCCACTGCGGAAAAAAGAATCAAGGCCGTCGCGGTCTGGAGCGGCGCATACAATCTCGTCGACGATATTTTCGATTACTATCCGCCCATTCAGGAACGCTTGCGCTGGCTCATGGGTGCCAAAGATCTCAAGGATGCGCGTGAGAAGATCAAAGAGTTCACGCTTGTCGGCAGAGCGAACGAAATTGAATGCCCTTTGCTCGTCGGTTATAGCATCGACGACCGCGTCATGGACCCACGCGGCGCTCTCAATCTCTACGACAATGCGGTGAACTCGCCCGACCGCTCGATGCTCGACGGCGTCGGCCACGGCCAAAAGAGATTCGATCGCAGAACTTACATTGCCGACTGGTTCATGAAGCAGTTGAAAGCCGGATAGTCGCGTTAACCAATACCTCGGAGAATCCTATGGCAATCGCGATAGCGGAATCGTTGGATCATTTCGTCGTTCCCGTCGACGACATTGTCGTTGCCGAAGAGTTTTACGTCCGAGTCTTTGGCGGCGTCATTACCAAACGCAACGGCTTGAACACCCGCCAGCGCAAGCGCGGCGCAGTGCCGCATACCTTCATCCAAATCGGCGGGAAGCGCATGGGGGTTTATCTGCAAAGTGACGAGCGCCCGCAGCCGACTCGCGCGCGCGGGTTGCCGACCTATTCGTTTACGACGACTGCACAGGGACTCGACGCAGTCACAAAAGACCTGAGTGAGTTAGGCGCTCGTTTTGACGGACCGGTCAAAAATGCCTATTCGTTTGCCGATCAATCCCTGTTCATGACTGATCCGGCTGGCAATCACTACGCGATCTATACACCGAAGAATTCAAGCGCGCCTTCAAATGCCGCCAACGGGCGAATGACCGGTGTCGGCTACATTGAACTGGAAGCGCCGAGCGTAAATGCCTCGATCGCTTTTTACGAGAAGGTCCTCGGCTTCGAGCTTCAAAGCCGGACCGAGGACAACCGCCAGGCGACATTAAAAATGGCGAGCGGCCAGACTTTGATTTTGACCGTAGCGCCGTTTTCCTCCAAAGGTTTAGTCATGAGCCGCAAAGTTCCTGGGCCGCACATCGCATTCTATATTCCAGCGGCGAAATGGACGACAGCGCTAACACATCTCGATCAGTTGGGCGTTGCCAATGGCGATCGCGGCGCTGCCAAGGAGCGCCATGACGGACAAGGCGGCACGTATATGGACGACCCGGCAGGTTACGTGATCCAATTCATCACCGACGGCATGCAATAGAAGATTAGTTTATAGAAATGACCGACCAACAAAAACGCGCCCGGTTGCGCGAGATTCTCCGCGATGGCGAAGGCGCCATCGCGCCGGGCGTGACCGACGCGCTGTTCGCCCGCCTGGTGCAAGACTGCGGCTTCCCTGCGGCGCATCTTTCCGGCAATGCGATTCACAAAAACTTTTGCCTGCCGGATCGCAATCTCCTCACGATCACACAAATCGCCCAACGCGTCGGACAGATCTCAGAAGCAAGTGACATTCCGCTGATGGTCGATAGCGGGCCTATTTGTATCGCGCCCGCTGCGTTGGCGCGAACGGTAAAATCGTACGAGCGCGCCGGCGGAGGCTCTCGCCATCGCGCCGCTCCCTGTAGTCGTCGATCGGATCAAGGCCGCGGCCGACGCGCGAATCGACTCATCACTCCTTCTGATTGCGCGCTGCGACTCCCGCCGGAAAGAATCTCTCGATCAGGTCCGCGAACGTCTAGCAGCATACGCCGAAGCCGGCGCCGATGCGATCGGCGTGCAGCTTGCCAATCCAGCCGACTTCCGTCACATTGGCGCCCACGCACCGGCACCATTAGTCAGTTTATGGCCCAAGGCGCACATGAATGCGTTTGAGTTTTTGCAAATGGGATTTCGCGTTGCGCTGATGCCGTCTAGCCTCTCGCTCGCGGCATTAGGCGGCGCGAGAGACTTGCTTCTCGAGCTTAAACGAACAGGCAATGATCGCGAATATTTCGCCAAGCGAAACAGTTCCGCCGAAACGGAAGTCTGGTATAAGAAACTGGGGTCTACTCGAAAGTTGGTCTAACTGGAGCATTGCATGCTAAAGGAACTCCCACTACCGCAGGCCTACCGCATTACACCGACAGGACTTTACTTGATCTCCACCGCTTTCCAGGGCAAGCGCAACGTTCAGTTCGCGTTCCGCGCCTTTGGTCTCTCTGACGAGCCTCCCCTGCTGGTCATCGGTATCCAGGACAAAAATTTCAGCCGCGAAATGATCCAGAACAGCGGCGAGTTCGTGTTGAACGTTTGTTCGAAGAATCAGCTTCACGCCGTGGACAAAAGTCGCGATCTCACCGGCCGAACAACCGAGGACAAATTTGTTGCCCTGGGCTTGGACACATCGCCCGCCAAACATGTCCAAGCTCCGTTGGTGGCCGGTTGCCACGCCAATGTGGAATGCCGGGTTGTTCACGAGTTCGTGGTGGACGGACTGTTTCTCTTCGTCGGCCAGGCGCTCGCCTCATACGTCGATGATCAGACGCCGCCCGTCGGACGGCTCGCGGGAAAAACTTTTCGCCTGGACGGGCCGATTTAGCGCGAACTCCAGCCAAGGAGGTATACCATGCTTCGCCAGTGGCAAATTTTCGTATGGATGCTTTTTATTTCGGCTGTGCTTTTTGTCTATCCGTCAAATGTTCAAGCCGCCACTGCCGATGAAACGCTGGCCAAGATCAATCGCCTCGCGCCGGCTGAACGACAAGCGGCGCTGGTGCGCGAAGCCAAGAACGAGCGCAGCGTCGTCTGGTACGCGCCGATGAATCGCGAGGATCTGCGCCAATTCACCAGCGCGTTTGAAGCGGAATATCCTTTTCTCAAAGTAGAAATCTTGACCGGCGGACCGCAGAGCTTGCTCAATCGGATCCTGACGGAGCATCGCGCTGGCAAGTTCAATTACGACATACTCAACATCCGCAGCTCCGCGCTCTATACGCTCAAGAAAGCCAACGCCATCGGCCGCCATGACTCACCGTATCGACGCGGCCTGCGCGCGGGATTCTACGATAAAGACGGTTACTTCAAC
>DASXSW010000582.1:0-7159 GCA_036505755.1 Binatia bacterium
CCGTTGTGTTCGCGCTGATTGTGAAAACGTTGCCGTGACGATTGTTCGGCGGGAGCCTAAATGTCGACATTGACTTCGACATCGGGACGCCGACCGCTTCTAGGCGGCCTGCCGGCCAATACAGCAAACGCCGCTCTGAGCATGCTTTCACACATGTTTAACGTTCAGCGAACGTTAACTCCTGTTTCCGTCCTCTAGCAGGCCTGCACACAGAGTTTTTAGCAACCTGCTAGGCTAGTCAATCAATCTTCCTGCTAAAGTTGAATCAGGACGAGGGCCAAGGATTTCTGCCAGTCTGCTTTGTGCGGCAGTTCTGGTTTTGGCTTTTGTTCGGCTGGTGTCATTAATGGGGCTCCTTACGGCTTAGTTTTCGTCGGTGCAGCGGGTGCTGAGGCCGGTGCTTCGTCGCGTCCCGCGGGGGAGCGATGCAGAGGCACATACAGAACCGACGGCCTATCTGCTCCTCCTTGCGGGAATAAATCCATGAGCTCGTAGACGATCCTTGGCATTTCAGTAGATACCGAAAGCCCGAGTTGCCAATTCAACTGTGATCGGGAAGTCGTGTGTCCAGCGGCCCTCGGTCAAGACTGTGGCCAGGCTCACGGCTTTATCTTTGGGTAAGCGACTGAGCAGGAGTTCCGTAACAAAGCTGGCAACCTGCAGGCGCGCTTTCGCCGCTACGTCAGCAAGCTCTAAGGTTTCATCCTTAATTCGGTTGACTTGCTTTAAATTCAAAACTCGCAAGATCGACGCAGCCGGCATATCGCCGATCTGCGGATCGACTGGACCGAGCACGGCATTGGCATCCATAACGATCTCGTCCGCCGCGAGCGCGATAAGCGTTCCGCCGCTCATCGCGTAGTGCGGAACAAAAACGGTGACTTTGCCCTTGTGTTCTACCAAAGCCTTTGCAATCTGCTCGGCGGCAAGGACCAGACCTCCGGGAGTATGAAGAATCATGTCAATCGGCTGGTCCGGCGAGGTGAGACGGATCGCCCTCAGCACGGCTTCGGAATCTTCAATATCGATGTAGCTGCTCACGGGGACCCCAAAGAGGCTGATCGTTTCTTGCCGGTGAATCATCGCAATCACCCGAGATTTTCTCTGTTGCTGAAATTGATCGAGAACACTGGCTCTGGCAGCGTTCGTCCAATACGGTCCCAAAACTTGCTGGACAATCATGTAGATCACGATCAGCCAAAACGCGAACTTTCCTATGCGGCAGAACCGTTGCCACCACCGATGTCGTGAAGGTCTCGTTGAGCTCAGCCGTTCGTTCGATCCGTCGCTGACGTTTTGTGTTTCCATTAGGTTAAGTCCATCCACAAACCAGAATTTCGAAAGAAACGCGTTACGAATTTCGTCAGTGGGATAATCTTTAGTTTGTTCAGATTTCGATATTCGGATTGCGGATTTGCTCACTGGTGGCTCAGATGGTGCGCCTGAGCCACCACTCGTGGATTTGATCCGGATTCAAGCTTCCCTTGAACGGCGGCACGCTATTTTTCCGTTGCTGATCGCTTCAGCCAATTGTGGCCGGCGTGCTTTGTCTGCGTGAAAAAAGCACCAGCAATGACGCTGAACCTTTCCTCCGCACGTCCTTTTTAACTGTTGGATTATAGACGAAATCCCCGTCTTCGAAATTCTTCTCTGTCCCGTCGAACTATGTCTGGCTCTTGTTCGATCTTCATCGCTATCGATTCTCCATCGGCAATGAGTGTTGGCCAGTCGATCTTACCGCTGGCGATCATGGCGCGATCTCGTTCAATGCTGGAACGTATGTCTCGTCCTGGATCCCAGTCTCGCCCATAGGAAAATCTGAAGGTCTCGGTTATGTAATCGACAAAGTCATAAATTCCTTTCATTCCCGCGTCGATATCTTGCAAACCCTTCTGACCCTCGCTTTGGCGAGCCAAGGTAAGGCCGAGGTACAGCCGCGCAATATTGTCGCCCTTATCCTGAGAAAGCGCTTTTTCCAATGTAGGCCGCGCTTGCGCGTAGTTGCCGGTGAGGTATTGAGCTCTGCCTAGATAGCTCAAGGGTCCCTCCCGTAGCTCGTTGTCGTATCTGTAGTTGGGGTCTACTTGCTCGGCACCCTGAAAATGGCTGAGGGCAGCTTTATAGTTGCCCGCAAACATCGCTTCTCTTCCTTGGGCAATGTCGCCTGCACCCTGGAAGGCCGCGCACGCGGCGAGCAAAACACTCAACGAGAGCCCTGCCAGAAAATGTATCACCTTCATAGTTATCTCCTTTTTCATATTTTAGTTTTATCGCCTGAGATCTCCATTCCTGAAAACGACTGACGGTGTGAATGGTGAGCTGAGCGCACATCGTCTTTCTCAACATATAGGCAAAAAACCTGCCAAAGTTGATTTGAGCCGAGATCGTGAGAATACCGGAAAAATTTAGACTGCTAGAGTCGCGACCGCTGGAGAAAGTATCGGACGTTCGACGCGCCGCCCGATAAATGTCGAGGTTTCGACACCGTCCGTCAGAGAATGTTGACGGCGCGCGCGGCTAGGAGCGCAATGATCAGCAGTGATAGCAGCGATTGTAGCATCATCAAGACTTTTGCCCATTTCGCCAGCACGGGCGCGTCGGTGGGTGAAAAGGCTGTGCTGGTGTTGAAAGCCAGAAACAAATAATCAACGAAATTAGGTGACCACTCCTGTTGTCCTGCTTCTTTCAGAGCCTCTTTGCTCAGCGTCATCTGCGGAAAGAGGAAGGCTCCCTCGGAATGTCCTGGACGCTTATCCCGTTGATACGGTCCCCCGGCGTCCAGTCGCCAATACCACAAAGCAAAAACCAAAATGTTCGTGATCCAAAGCGACGCTGCTGAAAGCAAGAGCTGCTGTGGTGTCTCTTTGCCGGCGGGTAGAGCGTTAACCAGGAGGATTACAGAGATAATCAGTCCGGCGGTAAGCACCCCATCTACTGCAAACCCAAGAATAGCATTCAGACGATGCCTGCCGGTATGGTAAGAGACGATGCTCGGGATCAGTAAGGCCACGACGAGAGAAGGCAAGAGCCAGTTCGGTCCTAGGGTGAGTGCGTCGGGTAAGGCTGTATAGAGACCGCCCACGGCCAGAATTGCAATGACAGCGGGCCAGCGCGGTTCGGCATCATACTGTTGAACAGGCTCTTTCGTACGAGTCACTGCGCACCATTGTAGACTCACCCCTCGCCGTCAGGCGCAAACTCTTATCACCGCGCCAAGACGCCAAGCGATGACGACTTAAAAACCAAAATCCGAAGCTCGAAATCTGAAACAAACCGAAACACTCGAATTACCAATTCCAGAATCTGAAACGGGCTTGTTTGGATTCCGCGCCTTGCGCAAATTTTTCGCGAATCGATCTGGAATTTACTCGCGCCAAGACGCCAAAAACGCAAAGTGACGGGCCTGTCATCCCGAGCAAAATGCTAGCGATCTAAGAAAAGATTTCTCCCTTTGGTCGAAATGACAAGCGTTTTTCTTGGCGGCCTTTGCGCCTTTGCGCGAGATAGTTCCATTGGCTAAGGGTGTCTAAATTCCAACACTACGGCAACCTCATGTGCGGCGTCCGGCTAGAACTGCGGCAGATCGTCGATGCGCCACCCGCCGCCGAGCGCTTTGACCAATAGCACGCTGGCATCCATGCGCCGGCGCATGATGTCGACTTGATTGCGTTCATTGGCCAGCGCCACGGTCTGAGCCGTGATGACCTGAAGGTAGTTATCGACTCCGCCTTTGTAGCGATTGGTAAAGAGCTGCAGGGATTCCCGCGCCGACACGACGGCGCGCTCTTGTTGCTGCGTTTCCTGCTCGAGGATGCGCAGCGCGGCGAGATTGTCTTCCACTTGTTGAAAGGCGTCGAGGGTAGCTTGGCGATAGCTGGCGACCGTTGCATCATAACTGGCGAGCGCCGCCTCGGAAGTGGCTCGCCGCCGCCCGCCATCGAAAATCGTTTGCGCTACAGAACTTCCGACCGCCCACAAAAAGCTTTGCCAACCCCCAAAATTTCGGAGCGAGCTGCTTTCGAATCCGAGCAAAGCATTGAGCGTCACTGTTGGAAAGTATGCGGCCTTGGCGATGCCGATCTGTTCGTTTGCCTCGGCCACGCGACGCTCCGCCGCCGCGATATCCGGCCGGCGCTCCAAAAGCTCCGACGGGAGACCCGCCGGGATATTGGGCGGCTGGAGATCCAGCGGCGCCGGCGGCAGGCTGAATTCCGCAGGCGGTTTTCCGATCAGGACGGCGATGGCATGTTCGAATTGCGCCCGCTGCACGGCGATGTCCGTTGCCTGCACTTGCGTCGTTTCCAGTTGCGTCTGCGCCTGCGCCACATCCGACTTCGGCGCGGCGCCACCTTCGAAGCGATTGATCGTGAGCTGCAAGGCTTCCTTGAAGGCCTGGACCGTGTCATTGAGGAGCCGTTGTTGCGTGTCGGCGCTGCGCAGCTCGAAATAATCGAATGCCAGCTCTGCCTGAATGCTGAGTCTGGCGGTCTCCAGGTCGGCGGCGGTTGCTTGCGTTTCCTCGCGAGCGGAGGTCACGCTGCGGCGGATGCGGCCCCACAGGTCGATCTCGTAGGATATGTCGCCGGTCAAAAGAAACTCGCCCGTGGATGCTCCACTCGACGACCTTCCACTGGATCCTCCACTCGACGGCGTTCCACTGGATGCTCCACTCGACGCAAAGGGGCTGAGTGTCGAATTGCGCACAGAGAGTGCGCTGGCTCCGGCGGTAACCGTGGGAAACAAGCCGGCGCGAAAGAAGCCGATCAACGCGCGGGCCTGGCGGAATCGCGCCTCGGCCACTTTCACGTTCTGGTTGGCCTCGCTCACCTGTTCTTCCAGCGCGTTGAGCTGCGGATCCCCGAAGATCTCCCACCACTTACCGCGCGGGATATCGTCGCGTGGTCGCGCGAGCTTCCACCCCTGGTCCTCCTTGTAGGCAGTCGTCATCGGCACCGATGGCTTGGAATAATCTGGTCCCACCATGCAACCTGCGCACAGCAACACCACAGCAGCAGTAAGACCGAGATAAAACGATTTCATTTCGCGGCGGCCTGAGCGGGTGATGGATTGACTCGAACGGCAGTCCCATCGATCAGAGAGTCGCTTGGATTGATGATGACTGAATCCGTAGGTTGGAGCCCACTGACAACCTCCACGCTGTTGCCGTAGTCGCGGCCGATGGTCACTGGGACGAGTGCCGCGCGGTCGTTGCGAACTACGCCGACGCGCAAGCCCTCGGAGCGGAACAGCAGCGTGTTAGCTGGCACTGTGACGGAACTGACCGATTGCGGCAATTTGAGATGAACGCTGACGTAAGCGCCGGGAAGCAGCGTGCCGCTGCGGTTATCCACATCGACCTCGACCATCAGAGTTCGTGACGCTGGATCGATGGAGTTGGAGTTTCGCGCGATCGTGCCGCTGAAAGTTTTGCCGGGAAATTCGTCGAGCGTCAGGAATGCCGTCGCGCCCGGGCGCACTGCCTGCGCATAGAGCTGCGGCACGGCGACAAAGACGCGCAAGGTGTTGATTGCCGCAAGATGGAACAGCTCCTGTGTCGGCGTGCTGGCCCCCGAATTAATGAGCGCGCCAATATCCGTGTTGCGCGCGGTGATCACACCGTCGAAAGGAGCGTAAATCTTCTGAAACCCCTGGAGTTCCTCTAAGCGGCGGACATTGGAGGTGTTTGAGTCGACCGTGGCTTTCATCGCATGGAAGGCGCTCACCGCCACGTCGGTTTCCTGCTTTGACACGGAGTTCGTTTTCCAGAGGGCCTCCCAGCGGTCCGCGGTGATTTGGGCCTGGCGCAGGTTGGCCTGCGCGGTTTGAAGATCCGCCCGAGCTTGTTGTAACTGCTGGTCCACTTCCGGTGTCTCGATCTCGGCCAGCAGCTGGCCTTTCTTTACGCGCGTCCCGATGTCAACGTGCCAGTTTTTCACATAACCGTTCGTCCGCGCAAAGATCGGCGCGTCAGTAAAAGCCTGGGTGTTTCCCGGCAAGACAATTTCATTGTTGGGAGCGCCGGCCGTTGGATAGACCACATTGACGGTGGGTATCGCGGCGGCCGCGGTCGACTGTTTCAGATCCGCCTCCGCTTTTCTGCGGCTGATGAAGCCGAAGCCAATCACGACGATAAATATGACCAACAGCGCGGCTGGAATTACATAGCTGCCGAGCTTAGCGCTCCGGCGCTTTGCCTGTGTGGTACCTTTGAGTTGGGTTTCTGGCCCTATTTTCTCTTCAGTTGCCATCGAAATTACTCCTTGAATAGACTGTCCGCCGTTCGCCCGTTGGCTTGTTATTGATGTGTCGATTGAGCGGCGCCACGTCTGCCGTGGAAAATACTAAACACCGCCGGCACAAAAATGAGAGTTGCGACCGTGGCGCACAACAGGCCGCCGATGACCGCGCGTCCGAGCGGCGCATTCTGCTCGCCCCCTTCGCCCAAGCCGAGCGCCATGGGAATCATGCCGATAATCATGGCGAGAGCGGTCATGAGCACGGGGCGAAAACGCGTGACGCCGGATTCGATGGCGGCCATGGCGGCGTTGCCATGTTCGGTCAACCGCTCTTTGGCGAACGACACGACCAAAATGCTGTTGGCGGTAGCGACACCCATACACATGATTGCACCCATCAACGCCGGCACACTAAGCGTCGTGTGCGTGAGGAACAGGAAGATGATGATGCCGGCCAGCGCGGCGGGCAGAGCGGTAATGATGATGAAAGGATCGAGCCAGGACTGAAAATTGACCACGATCAGCAGGTAGACCAAAACAATGGCGAAGCCGAGACCGGCCACTAAGCCGACATAGGACGTATGCATGGTTTCCAGTTGGCCGCGAATCCTGATGAAGCTGCCGCGCGGCAATAGCTTCCGGTTGGCATCGACGATGCGCGTGATTTCACGACCGATGGCGCCGAGGTCCCGGCCCTGCACGGAGGCATAAACGTCCACGACGCGGCGGATGTCGTAGTGATTCAGCACCGCCATCTCACTCGATCGCGTGATCGAGGCGACATCGGCCAGGATCTCTGGGCTTCGCGCCGTCGCCGAAGTAATCGGCATATTCTCCAGGTCCTGCAAGGATTGAATCCGGTATTGGGGCGTTTGGGTCGCCAGATTATAGTTGACGCCATTTTGCCAATTCAGAAAAAAGGT
>DASXSW010000583.1:0-4894 GCA_036505755.1 Binatia bacterium
GTCGGCTGCTGGAGAAAAGGAAACGCTAATCGCCATGGCAACCCACGGTCGGTCGGGGCTTGGTCGCTTCTTGTTAGGGAGCGTGGCAGAAAAAGTTTTACGCGGTGCATCAAATCCATTGCTATTGATAAGAGGGGCGGAGAAAACCCCGCCGTGGGACCTGCCTGCATTAAAGTCCATTGTGGTTCCCTTGGATGGTTCCGAATTGGCGGAAAGCATTTTGCCGTCCGTTGAAGAGTTAGCGAAGAAGCTCGATTTAGAAGTGACTCTTTTGGGTGTGTACGGCGTTCCCTATGGCGCCTCTTCAGCCGGCGAAGGGTTTTACAATACAACTCGGATCGAGCCGTTCATTGGCAGGCTCCGTTCCAAAACTTTTGAATATCTTGAAAAGAAAGCAGCGGAGCTGAAAAGCAAAGGGCTCGACAAGGTAACTTTTGTCGCTAAGGAGAGTCTCGCCGCCGACGAGATAATCTCAACTGCACGCCGCACTCCCGACACCTTGATCGCTATGTGCAGCCATGGGCGTGCCGGTGTGACGCGCTGGATGCTGGGAAGCGTCACCGAGACGGTCGTGCGTCATTCCGGCGATCCGGTTTTCGTGGTGCGAGCCGGGAGTTGATCAGAGTTTGGATCGTTTTCGATCGCCGAGCACGCAAAGGAGTCCCGTATGGGTAGGCTAAATAGGATTCTTGCACCGACGGATTTTTCTGAACTTTCGGCCGGAGGAGTGCGCTATGCGTGTCAATTGGCCAAAGATGTCGGCGCGGAGATCGTTATTTTGAACGTTGTGTTGTTGGATGAAACCAATACCATCAATAAGCAAGAGCTGGAGAGACACAGAGCACGGCTCGATGAGTTTATTGCTGATAAACTCGCGGATGTCAGTGCCAACCTAAAGATTCGGAAACTGGTCGATGCCGGTCAGCCATACGGAGCTATCCTTGATTGCGCGGATAACGAGCGCATCGATCTGATTGTCATGTCCTCCCATGGCCGAAGTGGCCTATCTCGAATGCTCATCGGTAGCGTCACCGATAAAACCTTGCGAGGAGCATTCTGCCCCGTGTTGGTCGTGCCTTTGAACAACGAGAAAAATTAGACCGAAGCGACTGCGCTCCGTCTAAAGATCTTGCCTCGTCTGAGAGCTTGGGTGCCCAGCTTTGTTGTCAATATCGGGAATTCTCCGTTGTGATTCCTCATAAATGAGAAAGAAACCAGGCGATAGATTCGAAAGTGCTTCTAAATTGCGGCGGAGACGAGGGCATGTTTATTGCGCTTGGTTTCCAGCAAAAGGTGGTTGTCGTGATCAAACCAAAGAAAATTCTCGCGCCGACCGATCTTTCCCAGTTATCTCGGCCAGCGGTTCGTTACGCGTTGGAGATCGGCTTGGAACAGGCTTCGGAGGTAATTGTTTATCACGTGATCAGCGAAGACGGTGACTGGTTCGAGAAAGATGATCCTTTGAATCCTGCCAGCGCGCTTGTGTCATTGCAAAAGGAACAGCTGCGCGAGTTTGTCCGAGAAAACTTCGCCGATATGATCGGCAAGGTGAGAATAACAGAAGTGGTCGAGGCGGGCGTGCCTTACAATAAGATCGTCACAAGAGCCGAAGAGGAACGCATCGACTTAATCGTCATGTCGACCCATGGCCGCACGGGTCTTGAACATATAATGCTAGGCAGCGTCACGGCAAAGGTGGTTGCACGGGCTTCCTGCCCGGTGCTATCCATTCGGCCGCCCAAGTGATGGCTTAGGATTGCTGAGGATGAAGATCACCATGAACACGAAACAAAACATTCTGGTTATTCTTGCGTTGGCGGCGTTACTGATCGTGCTGTTGCCCAACATGCTTCATGCGTATGAGGAAATTGTGGTGAAAGATGGAGCGAAGATTCGCGGTACCGTGAACGTCGAAGGTAAACTCCCCAGGCTGCCGCCGCTGCAGATTACGAAGTATAAGGAGGTCTGCAGGGACGTGACGAATGAGGGCCTGATTGTCGGCCCGGCTCAGGGACTTCGGTACGCGGTGGTAACTTTAGAAGGTGTCGGCAAAGGCAAAGCCGTCGAGAAGGAAACCGTCCATGAGCTAGATAATATCAAGTGTCGTTTCAGCCCTCATGTGCAAGCAGCAAGCGTCGGTCAGTTCGTGGTTATCAAAAATTCAGATCCTATCCTCCACACGGCGCATGCGCTCTTCACAAACGAACAGCCTCATTTCAATGTTGGGCTGTATCCTGGGCGGGTTAGCCGGAAGCCGCTCATTGCAGCCGGCATCGTCAAGATCCGCTGCGAAGTTCATCCTTGGATGATGGGCTATATCGTGGTTACCGAGCATCCGTATCACGCTATATCGGATATCTACGGAGAGTACGAGCTGACTGACGTTCCACCAGGCGCCTATCAATTAAAAGTCTGGCACGAAAGTCTGGGGACTCAGGAAAAGCGCGTTGAGGTAAAGCCAGCCGTGACACAAAAAGTTGATTTCACATTCACATCATTACCGGGAGTAAAAAAATGACAAACCTTAGGCTGTCGATTATCTTCGTCGGCGTGCTTCTCGGTCTTTCACCGGTCGTGTTGGCGGCAGATACTGGCGCAGTGGGAATCATCAAGGGTACGATTACGATCGGCGGCAAACCAGCGACCGACGCAGTTATCTCAATCGAAGGTGTTTCAAAAGAACAGGTAAAGCCCCAAATGTCGCTCAGTAGGCCGCAGAAAAAAATCGTAGATCAGCGAAACATGAAATTTGTCCCCACTGTGGTGGCGATTATGGTTGGCGAGACCGTTGATTTTCCGAACAACGACAACTCTTGGCACAATGTATTTTCGAAGGGGGGCGCAAACGATTTCGATCTGGGTCTCTACGCGGCCGGCAAGACGAGAAGCAAGAAGTTCGATAAGCCCGGCGTTTCTCGGATCTTATGCAACGCGCATCCGAATATGGAAGGTTTCATTGTCGTGAAAGATCATCCGCTTTTTTCTACCACCGATAGCCGAGGCAATTACGAGATCAAAAACGTGCCCGCGGGTAAGACGCGCGTCGAAATATGGTATCCAAGTCTGGAGCCCAGAAGCGAAAGTATCGAAATCGTACGCGCCGGCGAGGTCTATGCGCTCAACGTGGATCTAAAGAAACGGTAATGCTCGGAAACTAATCTGTAAGCGCGTGGCAGCCGCGCCTCGAGTTTTTCACAATCTCTGATTTACGTGGTTGCGAGACTGGTGAAATGTGACTCACATCGCCGGTCTTTTTGCAGAACCGCTATTCAATATCCGCGATCTTGCGCACGCCATCACCCCAGTCTTCGACATTGAAGTCTTTGAATGGCACGACGATCGGTTCTTTTTCCTCGATGGAAATCATTCGACCCTTGTGCTCAATTAAAAACGAAATCTTTAGTAACAACGAATCGTCTCTGACTTCCAGGAGGTTGACCTTTTCTTCGAGAAAAGAGTATTCCTTCTTTCGGAGTATTTCTTTCACTCGGTCTCTCGTGAGAACTTCTTTTGCGCCCAAAAAGCCGCTCACAATTCCTCCCCAAAACTAATCGAGCCCTTCTACATATCTCAGCACATCTGTGGTCGTGACCAGGCCGACCAAGGCGCCGCTTTCGACCACCGGCACGCAGCCGATTTTTTTATCTGCCATCAGGTGCGCCGCGTCTTTGATCGGCGTGTCCGGTGCCATGGTGACCACGTGCTTTTTCATGATGTCTTTGATCAGGACGCCTTTTAGCAGCGCCGATTTGCTTTTTTGCTTAAGTCCAAAGATTCGGCTGGCCGCCGCGCCGATTAAATCGCGCTCGCTGATGATGCCGATTAATTCGTGGTTTTCGACGACCGGAATATGGCGAATACGTCCGAGGGAGATTATGTCGTTGGCCAAGTCCAAAGTATCATCGGGCTTCAGCGTCACCGGGGAGCCCATCATGATCTCGCGCACGAGCCCCTCTTTGCCGTTTTTCATGGTTGCTCCTCCTGCAAGCGGTTTAAGAAACAACGCAAGACGTCAACGTACGTCACGATGCCGACGATGCCTTCTGCCCCATCCACGATCGGAATGCCGCCAACCTTTTCATTGATCAAAAGTTCTATCGCCTCCCGCAGTTCGTCGTCCGGCGAAAGCGTCAATAGGTCCCTGGTCATGACGTCTCCAATTTTGGTATGGAGCGCTTTCTCGCGGGCCTCGGGCGCCGAAATTAAGGAGCCACTGAGAAACGATCGGATGTCACGATCCGTGATGATGCCTATCAACTCGTGTCCTTTCACTACCGGGAGTTGTCGTATCTTGTTCACCGCCATGAGTTCATCGGCCTGAGCGATAGTCTCCGACGGGATCACGGTCAACGGATCCTTGGTCATAATGTCAACGACCTTCATCCAATGGTATTTTTCAACCGCGCCTGTAATTGCCATCGGATCTTCCTTTCGCTTTGCGCAATCATCGAACAATGCATTCTTGCTCAATTATTCCCAAGACGTGGAGGAGCACGACCTGTGCCAAACCGAGCCCAGAAATTGTTTAACAAGTCTCTTGGCATAGATGAAATAGTCAAGTTGGTTTTTCGCAGCGCTGGAAAAACAAAGAATGCTTTCGTCAAAATTGAGAAAAACCCATCGCCAGCGCTTAGAAAATGACGCGTTTTGAGCGCTTTTGCCCGGCATAGATCTTGCGCAACCCGCAATATGAATAGAGTAATAACGTTAGGAGGTCCATATGACTAGGGTAAGAAAAATATTGGCGCCGGCGGATTTCTCCGATTTGTCGACGGTCGGAATTCGCTACGCCCTGGAGATGGCGCGCGATATCGGCGCCGAGGTGATCGTGTACCATGCTATTGATGTCGGTGAACACTGGACGAACAGCCCGACCAAAATCTCGCCGTACCGT
>DASXSW010000584.1:0-4927 GCA_036505755.1 Binatia bacterium
TTCGAATTTTAATTCGGCCTTGTGTGCCTGAGCGATATGCTTGACGATGGCCAGCCCTAGGCCCGTGCCGCCGAGATCGCGCGAGCGCGCCTTGTCGACGCGGTAAAAGCGCTCGGTTAATCGGGGCAAATCTTTTTCCGGAATGCCCGGTCCGGTATCGCTCACGGCGATCTCGATATCAGAGGGACCACCGTTCTGCAGTGGAGCGTGGACGGCAGTCAGCGTCACTTGGCCGCCGGCCGGCGCGTATTTGATGGCATTGTCGACAAGATTGATAAACAACTGTTGCAGGCGGTCGAGATCGCCGATGAGTTTAGGCAGGTCCGGGGCAACGCTGGACGTAAGCTTGATTTTCTTTCTATTGGCTTGATCCCAAAACACTTCCAGGACCCGCTGAATCAAGTGGCCAGCGTCAATCGGTTGACGCGCGAGTTGTATCTTGCCGGACTCCAGATCCGACAAGGTGAGCAAATCTTCAGTGAGGCGGCTAAGCCGCTCGGCGTGGCGATCGATGATCGCGAGAAACTGCCGGCTATCGCCCGGATTGGCCGGCGGGGTATGCAGCAAGGTTTCGACGTAGCCGCGTATCGCCGTTAACGGAGTGCGAAGCTCGTGGGAGACATTAGCCACGAAATCAGACCGCATGGTTTCAAAACGTTTGATATCGGTGATGTCATGAAAAACTAAAATGGAGCCCAATGAACTACCCCGGTTGTCTTTCAGACTTACAGCGTTCACTCGAAACCAACGCTCGTTGTCGAGTTCCACTTCTTTTGAATATTTTTGATTGCCAAAATCGAATCTGAGCACTTCCTCGAGTATTTTGTGAATTTCCGGATGGCGGGAAATTTCAAGCACAGAGGCGCCATGAATGTCTTGTTGCTCGGGCACGTAAAACATCGCCTTCGCTCTGTCGTTGATCACGAGCACTTGGCCCTTTGGATCCAACACCAGGACACCCTCGATCATGCAGCGCAGAATCGAATCGGCCTTTTCCTTTTCATCGATGATTTGTCGCAGATTCTGGCGGATCCTGGTGCTCATCTCGTTGAGATGCTGTTCGAGCAGGGAAATTTCATCTCCTCCCCGGCTGTGGAAAAAATTCTGCGGATAGGAGCCCCGAGCCACTTGCGTCGAGAACTGCACCAGGCGGCGAAAACGCCGGCTCAGATATTGAGAGAACAGCCACGCCAATATCAACCCGGCGGCTGAGGCGAGCGCCAGTCCGGCAACCAGCGTACGCCGCCACGCGGATATAACGCTCTCGACATCCTTGAGCGGCGTGGCCACCCGAACGATTCGTTCTTTGCCGGAATCGGATTGATAGAAAGCGCGATAGAGCATTTCGTAGTGAACCGTCGTGCTATAGCGCAGCGCCGTGCCCGAGCCGTGGTGCAGCGCGTCGACGACTTCGGGTCGGCCGGCGTGGTTCTCCATTTTTGCCGAAGCCTCGGAGGAGTCACCGAGAACGCTGCCGTCACGCGCGATAACGGTGATTCGTGAGCCGAGCTCGCCCGCGAGTTGGCGGCAGACATTGTCCAAAGCCTCGCCGACCACATCGAATGGAACGACCCGCCCAAGGAGGTGGGCCTCTTGCTCCATGCGCGCGCTCAGGGATTGGATATAAGACTCGCGTAGCGCCGTGCTGGAGGTGTAGTACAGGCTCGCGAAGAGGATGGCGATGACGGCGAGGTAAGAAAGAAAAACCTTTGCGACGAGGCTATTGCTCCAGAGCCTTCTCATCGAACTTATAGCCGACTCCTCGAAGGGTCAGGATCCATCTGGGATGACTATCGTCCTTTTCAATGGCTTTTCGCAAGCGGCGAATGTGAACGTCGACGGTACGGGGCGTCACAAAAGTCTCGCCGCCCCAAACGCGATCGAGAAGTTGGTCGCGACTGAGCACCCGGTTGGGATTTTGAACCAAAAAGCGCAACAACTCGAATTCTTTGAGCGTCAGTTTGATATTTTTCCCGCGCGCGAAAACTTCGTAGGTAGTGAAATCAATCCTTAGCCCGCCTCTATCATAGGCTGGTAATGGTTCTGTCTCGGCGGCGCTTGCGGCGCGCCTGAGGATGGCTCGAACTCGGGCGACTAACTCCCTGGGGCTGAACGGCTTTGTCAAATAATCGTCAGCGCCCATCTCAAGACCGAGGACGCGATCGGTCTCGCCCGCTTTGGCGGTGAGCATAAGAATCGGCAGCTTTGCGGTGTCACTGCGGTCCCTTAGAATCCGGCAAAGCTCGATACCGGACAGACCCGGCAACATCAGATCCAAAATGAGCAGGTTGGGTTTGTCGCGCTGGACGATCTTCAGCGCCTGTTCACCGTCCTCAGCTTCGAGGACTTTGAAACGCTCTTGCGTCAGATTGTACTGGACGAGCTTCCGAATGTCGGGCTCGTCTTCAACCACCAGAATCTTTTGTCCACTGTTGATCATACACTAAACCGAAGGCGGCAGATCTTTCATATGGCGAATACTTTTGCCCTTGACCATAAAAATGACCATTTCGGCGATGTTAGTAGCGTGGTCGGCGATCCGCTCCAAGTACTTCGACACGGAAGCGATTTTCGTAGCCCGGCTAATGGTTTGGGTGTTTTCGAGCATAAAAGTCAGAGTTTCCCGAAAAATCTGCGCGTTTAGCTGGTCGACTTCGTCGTCGTCCTTGCAAACCTTCAAAGCCAGTTCGGTATCCTCCCGCACAAACGCATCCAAGCTTTCGCGAATCATGCGCTGAGAGATCCGCGCCATTCTGGGAATGTCGATGTAAGGTTTGAGCTGGGGTTCCTGGTTGAGCTCCAGAGCCCGCTCGCAGATGTTGACTGCCATGTCGCCGATCCGTTCCAGGTCGGTGGTAATCTTAAGACCGGTGGTGATAAAGCGCAGATCCCGTCCGGCGGGTTGATGTAACGCCAATAGCTTGATGCAGAGGTCGTCGATGTCGACATCGAGCCGGTTGACTTCGTGGTCGCGCTCGATGATGATTTGCGCCAGTTCGGAATCGCGGTCGACTAAAGTTTTTACCGCTTTCTGGATCTGGTCCTCAACGAGGCCGCCCATGTAAAGAATCTCCTCGCGGAGTTTTTTCAACTGTTCTTCGTATCGCTTATCGGTATGTTGACTCTCCATGGGCTCCTCCAACTTATCCAAAGCGGCCGGTGATGTAATCTTCCGTCTGCCGCTTGTCCGGCGCGGTAAACAGTTTTCCGGTCTCGCCGACTTCGATCAATTCGCCCAGGTAGAAGAACGCCGTTCGATCGGCACAGCGGGCTGCTTGTTGCATGTTGTGAGTCACAATGACGATTGTGAACGTGTCCTTCAACTCATGAATCAGTTCCTCGATTTTGGCCGTGGAAATCGGATCTAAAGCCGAACACGGCTCATCCATAAGCAGCACTTCAGGTTCCACTGCCAGAGCCCGCGCAATGCACAGACGTTGTTGCTGTCCGCCGGACAGATCAGTGGCGCTCTTGTTTAGATTTTCTTTGACCTCGTCCCATAAGGCGGCGCGACGCAAGCTTTTCTCGGCCACCTCGTCGAGAAGACTACGATTGCTGATTCCGACGATGCGCAAACCGTAAACGACGTTTTCATAAATGCTCTTGGGAAAGGGATTCCATTTTTGGAAGATCATTCCCACTCGACGGCGCAGATTGATTACATCCGTCGATGGATCATAGATATCCTTACTGTCGAGCTTGATGCTGCCGGTCAGGCGGGTGTTCAACACCAGATCGTTCATCCGATTAAGGCAGCGCAAGAGCGTTGTCTTGCCGCAGCCGGAAGGACCGATAAATGCCGTCGCCTTTTTTTCCGGGATTTCAACGTTGATCGATTTAAGCGCGTGATTCGATCCGTAGTAAAAGTCAACATTTTCGACTTCGATGATCGATCTTTCTTCTTGCAATTGCCCAGCAGTAGCTTGACCGGATGGTTTCACTGATAAGGGGCTCAACGTTTCGGGCACGTCAATCTTATGTTGCAAGTCCATCATACCTCCGAGGGGTTCGGTATTCCAGCCGTTCGTTCCGATCCCTACCATTTGATTCTCTTTCTAAAGCGGTAACGAAAATAGATCGCAATGCCGTTCATTAGTAGGGTCATCACCATCAAAACCAACCCGGTCGCGGCCGCGTTCAAATGAAATTCTTGTTGCGGTCGCGAAACCCAATTGAACATCTGAATCGGCATCACTGAAAACGGCGACCATAGCCAGTCAAAGGACACAAAGGGAAACTCGCCCTTGATCGGCGGGTCAGGCAGGAAGGCGATGAAGGTCAATGCGCCGATAGTGATGAGCGGTGCGGTTTCGCCGATGGCACGCGACAGCGAAATGATCACGCCGGTCAAGATGCCTCCCATAGAGTAGGGCAAGACATGGTCCCGCGTCGTCTGCCATTGAGTGGCGCCCAGGGCGTACGCCGCTTCGCGCATGCTCGAAGGGACCGCCCGGATGGACTCGCGGGTAGCGACGATGACGATCGGTAAGATCAACAGAGCTAAAGTCAGGCCGGCCGAAAGGATGCTTTGGCCGAACCTGAATTGATAGACGAACAAGCCCAGGGCCATCAGACCGTAGACGATGGAAGGAACGCCGGCAAGATTGGCGATGTTAATCTCAATCAGGCCAGTGAACCAATTCTTTGGCGCGTACTCTTCAAGATAAACGCCGGCACCGACGCCCATGGGAATGGCCGTCAATGCCGTGACAATCATGACGAGCGTAGTGCCTACCCAAGCAGAGAGGATCCCCGCTTGCGACGCAAAGCGCGACGGAAACGACGTAAAAAACTGAAAGGAGATTCGCCCCAAGCCGTCGGTTGAAAGATCAAAGAGCAATGCGGCCAGGGTGATCATCCCAACAAAAGTGGAGATGAGACCGATGACGGCAAAAATCGTGTCAAACCTTCTGTTGTCCGACAGTCT
>DASXSW010000585.1:0-7509 GCA_036505755.1 Binatia bacterium
TGCTCGGCTTAATTTCGACCAAAAGCTCAGACATGGAGACCGTCGATGATTTGAAACGGCGCATTGATCACGCGAGCCAATACTTACCGGTGGAACACCTCGCGCTCAGCCCGCAATGCGGCTTTGGCGGTATCGACTCTAGGGTTCTCAGCGAAGACGAGATGTGGCAAAAATTGGATCGCGCAGTAGAGACAGCTGCGGAGGTTTGGCGCTGAGGCACCGGACGAGTACGCGGGAATTGAGACCACTGATAAATACGACCTTACGTCCCCCATGTCGTGTTATATCGTCAACTCGGTTCTTGTCCTACAAGGAAATCAGTAATTATCCTAACGAAGAAATGATACAAAGGCCGGGAATTCAAGGTTTAAAGCTTTGTCGCCTTTTAAAAAGTTATAATCACGCCGTCAATGAGGCAACCCTCCGGTCATCTGACTCGCCGTATCCAACCAGTCCAGTTCGGTCGTTACACCCAAGAAGAATCGGCGAAAAGTATCGTCGACGAGCCGTCGCGCGTCCCTGCCCCGAGAGGCGTTAACCATCTCTAGAGCTCTTTTGTAGGCTTCCAACCGCAGAGGATCATCGCAGACCCGATCGAATTCTCCGAGCAGCTTATCCAGCGCCTTGTCGAGAATTTCCATGCTTCCCCGGTTGCGCACATAACCGCAGGCGGCGATGAAGCCGAGCAGAAACGGGTCCCCGTTCGTCATCAAGAATTGCTGGGTGGAGTTTGACTGATAAACCTGCGCCATCCTCGCGTGGACCTCGCCATTGATGCGCTTCAATGTTCGCATGATGTCGGAGATGTCACCGATGTTATCGAGGTAAGGCTGGTTCTCGTCGAGAAATCGTTCGGTTTCCACACCGGTGGTCACTTGGGCGTTGTGAGTAATAAACGCTTGCGTCGCCAGCACGATATCGGACGCCAGGAACTTGTCTTTTGGTCTTGTTTCCCCCGGCATCCGGCCGATATCTTCCCAAATGGGAATCCCTTCGCTCTTTAAATGTTCGATCAGCGGTTTCTTCATGATTTCCAGTTGTACTCGCAAGCTCATCCGTCGTTGGCTCGAGTTGAATGTCACCATATAGTGAAGCAGCCCGGCAAGACTAATCGCATAAAAGATCTCGTAACGAATCGTGCGCCGCAGAAGGTTTCCAGCGGCAATCTCTGGGTCGCCCAAGCGCTTCACGGACTCTGCGAAGAAGTGCCATGCTTCTTCGGGTATCACGCCGTCTTGCACGAGATGTTCCCGGCGCCAGACCAATAATATAGCGATGAGAAAGCAATAAAGCCGTTGCAGGCCGTCGATGATCGAGAACCGAATATTGTCCGCATCGAGGGAGCGCACTCCGCCGGCCCAGCTCAGCGCCGCTACTTTGCTCTCGGGCATAGCCGCGCCTTCGATAAAATCCCGAATGAGCCGTCGGTAAATCGGATCGGTCAGATGATCGAAGGGCGGTCGCTGGAAAAAGTTATCTTCGACAGACAGCCGTTGGATATAGATCCCGAGTGGCTCGCGCACATGTCCGATCTTGCCCTGCGTCTTGGGGTCCTCGATTTCGGGCCCAATGATCGTTATCGGGCCGGGCGGCGACAGTACCGAGATAAAACCATTGCTTTTAAGTTCCTGCGCCAGATTGAGCAGCACCTCATGTAGCTTTCGCGTGCGCTCTAATCGAGTCGGTTTCTTAGCCCGAGGACTGCTGCGGCCTCGCGCCGCTTTCAGTTCCTTTGCTGCGCTTCGCGTGCTTGCGGTCGCTCCGCGCGCATCAGAGCCTCTCGCAACGAGCCCGTTTGCCCCTTCCCTTTCGTTTTGGTCTGCCATTGCATCTCCTTTCTCGACCTAGGTTTACCGAGTGTTAGAAGAATTTTGAGTCTAGCTTACGCGGAATAACTGACACTTTTGCGATGACCGCGCGGCACAATCGCTGCGCGTGTCGACTCACAATGCGCTCAGGAAGGGCAGGACATTCACCCAAACCTTTTTGAGTGCGCCGATGGATCTCCTGCCACGTCCGACCACTGGGCAGCCCATGGAAAGGCTTTTCGATTCAAACTTGCGAGGGGGACTTGAGGTCTGGGCCCTAATCATCGATTCCGTTAAGAACCTCTTAAACGCCGAGGGCCAAATTGAAAATCAAATCGAAGGTGGATTTTAAACGACCGTAGTGGGGAACATGGGTTGGATTAAGCCGTCGTCGAACGACGCTTTTGGCAAGCTAATCCACCTTTGGCAACAATATATACATCTTGGCAAGAAAATACACAACCAAAAAATTGCCCTTCTCTAGGTAGCGCAGGGTTGGCAACTGCGCGGTCGAGTTCCGTGTCGGTAGCAGTTTGTTAGCTGTCCGGTCGTACCCCACTCAACCACTCTTCGTGCACATCGACCCAAATGGAATCCTGATCGTCGCACGTCGATAGCTCGCTCAGGTCGAATCTCACCGTATAAAGCGGCCTATGGATGCCGCGGTGATCTCTGATATTTTCCAGGACGCCATGAACCAGGCTAATGACACCCCGTTTGCCTCTTATATATTTTGGCGTGCGTGGGTTACCGGTGGGATTTTCGATAGCGACAATGACTGCATCGCCAATTTGGAATTTGTTGTCCATGATTTGCCGCTCAATCCGCCCGTACTCGTGGGGCTTCTGGTGGTGCTCCCAATTGCTCCGCTGCCTTCTGTCGCTCAGGTTCGAGCGGGTAACCGGCGCCGATCAAGCTATCGACGCTTACGAGTTTGGCCAATTCACTCTCCGACATTCCCTCCGTACCGGCTGGACGCTGCGGTAGAACAAAATAGCGCACGTCGGAGGTGCTGTCGTATACCTGAACTTCTTTGCTGGACGAGCCCAAACATTTCTCGCAAGCACGCGCGCGGATTCTGCACCATCTTGGTTCGGTAGCTTTCGTGCTTATACCACCACGGCGTGTCGCCAAGAATGTCGTACGGATAACAGGAACATAGCGTGCACACGACAACATTGTGCACAGAGTCCGTATTCTCCACGACCATGAGCTTGCCGACTTTCCCTTGATGCACGCCCATTTCTCTGAGCGCTTCTCTCCCGGTCGTTAACAGTGCTTGCTTGAACGTCGCATCGGTCCATGCCTTGGCGACAATCACGCCGCCCGCCCACGGCCGCTCCTCGTGGAGTTGCTTCCAACGCTGCTCCAACTCGCCCCGGGTAGACCAGCCGCGCTGGATCAGCGCTTGGACAAATACCTCGAGCAATTCCTGGTAATCTTTCAAGTCTTGCTCCACATTCACCATGCGTTCCTCGAGGGTGCCATGGTGTTCCTTCTTTTTGATTTTGAAAAAGTCATCGTAGTCGCCGCGCTCTTTGCGATTGTCTTCGGTTACCATGTCCATCGCTTCAACCGCGCGCGCGGAGACTAACGCAATGCCTTTTACATATTCGTCGAGCCACTCCTCCAGATAGCGCACGCGAGCTTCGATGTTTTTCCCCTGCGGTTTTCTCGGTTTGAAGAATTGATTCTTGCGCTTGAGCGCCACTCGGGCGTTCAACAAATCAGCGAACGTCACCACGCCGCGCCGTAGTAAATATAAAATGCGCGGTTCAAATCGCTTAGCCCGGTAATACTCCAAATCTTCTTCGACGGCCCTAATATGCGCATCGAAGTTGTGCATGTGCCCTTCGAACGGTTTGTGCGAATGTCCATGTTTTCCGGACATGAATTGCCTCCACACGCCCGACCCCCCTAAAAGCCGGTCAGTGCGTATTGAAGATTTCTTGGTATTGAGCCAATTTTTCTTTGGTTGCTTCTGTCTCGGCTGCGGTCGGTTTCGTCGGATCCGCCGCCGGCGGCAAACAACCGAATTTCATCAAGCAGGCCATCAGCAACAACCGCGCCTTCGTCGCGGTAAGGTTACTACCCGCAATCGCCAGCGGATCGCGCGTCGGATCGACGAATCCGCCGGCGTTCCCTCGGCCAACTTTCACCACCGGCATGCCGCTGAACGTGGCGCGCTTTAACGCGGCGTCGACGGAATTGCTCATGGCGCCAAACGGCGCCGAGCCTTCGGCGACAAATCCAGCCAACGGCGAGTCGCGCAGATTTTTTTCAATCCGCGCTAGAATGTCGACCTCGCTACTCGCATCGCCGGAAGTGTCCTCGGGCAAGTAGCGCGCATGCTTGGTAATCGTCACTTTAGGAATCGCCGCGGGCAACAAATTTCCGGCACCATCTTTAATCGCACCTGTAACGCAACCAACCTTTGAATCTTGAACCCTGGAACCTTGAACCTCGCTCGGCAGACGGTTTATGTTCACCGCGGAAGCGTGCGTATGCCGCTTGACCGGCTTGAACGAAAATTGCGGCGGTCCGGGATGGCCCATTCTGCCGATGATGCCGCCATGGCCGCCAGTAGCGACGTAGCCGCCGGGCCGCGCGTCGGATTTCTGCACGTCGCGCGAGGTGAAAATCTGCTCATCGAGGATCGCCACCGCGCCGATACAATCGCGCCCGTTCTCGTCCGCCCAAATGCGCGACGTAATGTAATCTACTGAGTCGACGATGTTACGATCGCCGTCGTTGGCGATGGCGCCATGTGGCCGCTGGGAGGAATTTCCACAGATCGGTGCCGTCGCATCGATCAACAGATTTAGCCAGTAAGTTGTCTCTTCGACGAACGGACTGCCTTCGAGCCAAATCGCGCCTAGATATTTGCCGCTTGAGAGCGCCCGTTGCACGATATTGGTCACGCGTGCCAGCGCCGCCATCGGCGGTTCTTTGCGCAAATAACCCGGGCGGTAGGGAAAGAAATCTACGCCGCGAATCTCCGGCGCAATATCACCGTCGCCCACATCGGTTCGCTCGCCGGCGCTACGGCCCGCTGCGTAACCGCCGGACGGTAAGGCACGGAAAAAGTCAAAGTCGGCCTTGCCCGTGAGCAGGCAACCGACGCCATCGTCGGAAATCCCTAAGCGGTCGATTTCTTCAAATAGTCTCGAGCCGTCCGGAAAGAAAGGCACACGGCACAGTTCTGCCGGCACATTTTTTTCCGTGCCGTCCATCTCCCACGCCTGCCCGTTGCTTTGGCGAGCCATGTAGGGCAGCGGGTAAAGACCGTCATCCGGTTTGAGCGTCACTTCATAAACCGGTTTATCACTTGGACGCGTGCGCTCTTTATGAAAAATACCCGTCGAATCTAGAAAGCCGTCCGGCGGTCCGTAAAGTTGCGCGGCGTCTCGCTCGAGTGGATGCGCGCTGAACTGTTCGATGTACACTGTGACAGGCGCAGCTAAACGCTGCGCCCGCAGAACATCAAACCGAATCGGCGAGCCGTCGTGGTTCGTGCGCAACGGTAAGCCATACTTCTCGCGCGCTTTGTTGCTCGTGACCAGCGGCTCGCTGTTTTGAATTGTCGCGGTGGGTCCCGAAAAGACTGCGATCCTAGGCCTGCTTTGGCTCAATCCTTCGGCCATATGCTTCTCTCGGTACTATACCGCAAGGGAGGTAAATCTCGGGCCGAAGGCTACTTTAGCTCAAAAGGGAGCTGCTTCGGCCCGTAACCCTGCCAATATTTATTGGAAACAGGATCGTAACGGCCCTGCAGAAAACCGCCGGCCCTCTCGGCCCGGACGATAATCGCGACGGTTCGTTCGTCACCGCTTTCCTCGGCGTGAATCTCGTACGGCGGAACCAGATCGATTTTGCCGGCGCCGACCTTCACGTTGACCGATTTGCGCACTTCGGCGTAATCAGGTTTTGACCGGTCATCGACGCGCTCGTAGCGCTCGATCGACTCGGTCCCGTCGAGCACGCCATAAAGCGTCCAGTTATGCGCGTGATCGTGAATCTGCGTGCGCGTGTGCGGCGCTTTGATGAGACCATTGATGACAAACTTGTAATCGGGATCCTCGTAGAAGAGCAAGTTTTCCGCGCGCTCGCCGCCTTGCGAACAGTCAGGCCAACTCCGTGATTGCTCTTTCACCGACGGATCGGCGAGCAATTCCTGCAACAGCGGTGTCATTTTCTCCCAACGTGTTGCGGGGTCCTTCTCTTCGGCGTGGAGCTTACGAGCGGATGCGATGAATTTCTGCAAAGCGGACATGGAATCCTCCTTACGGCTCAATGGCGCCTTTATGGTGATTGTAAGAATTATTAGTCCGCTATGGTGTGATTCGTCAAGGTGCCCTGCCGAATTACAATTAATTGCGAAATAAAAAGGTCCCGGAAGCGATGAGCTGCCCAAGCCTTTCGATCGAAATGATCGAATCTAAACCTATGTTCCGTGCGCCCAAGAAGAGAGATATTTCTGCTGTTCGTTGGTCAAGCTATCGATGCGAATGCCCATCGAGGATAGTTTCAGTTTTGCTACCCAGTCCTCGACGTCGCTCGGAACGTCATAGACCTTCGGCGTGAGCTTTGTCTGATTTTTCACGGCCCACTCCGACGCAAGAGCCTGGGTCGCAAAGCTCATATCCATGACGGAAGCCGGATGACCTTCGGCCGCCGCGAGATTGACAAGGCGACCTTCACCGAGCAGATAGATTCTCTTTCCGCCGGGAAACACGTAGGCGTCGACGAAATTGCGAACGTTCTTCTCCACTTTGGTGGAGAGCTTCTTCAGCGCCTTAAGATCGATTTCGATGTCGAAGTGGCCGGAGTTACAAATCACCGCGCCGTCTTTCATGGCTTTGAGATGATCTTCGGCAATGACGTGCATATCGCCGGTAAGCGTGATGAAGAGATCGCCGACTCGCGCCGCTTCTCTCATGGTCATCACTTCGAAACCATCCATTGCAGCCTCTAGGGCCCTTACCGCATCGACTTCGGTGACGATGACTTTGGCGCCCATGCCGCGGGCGCGAGAGGCAACGCCTTTGCCGCACCAACCATACCCCGCCACGACAATCTTTTTTCCGGCAATGAGCATGTCGGTGGCGCGAATTACGCCGTCAATGGTCGATTGACCCGTGCCATAGCGGTTGTCAAACAGATGCTTGGTCGCGGCGTCATTAACGGCGATGACTGGAATTCTTAGCGCTCCGTCCCTTTCAAGAGCACGCAATCGAATCACGCCGGTGGTGGTCTCTTCCATGCTGGCGACCATATTTGACGCCAGGTGGGCATAGTCCGTGTGCAGCATCGACACAAGATCCGCGCCATCGTCCATCGTGATTACCGGTTTGTGCTCGAGCGCAGATCTCAAGTGACTGTAGTAGCTTTTATTGTCCTCGCCTTTAATCGCAAAAACGGGAACCTTGTTGTGCTTGACGAGAGACGCTGCCACATCGTCTTGGGTCGACAACGGATTCGACGCGCAGAGGAGCACATCCGCCCCGCCCGCTTTTAGCGCCTGGACCAGATTTGCCGTTTCAGCCGTGACATGAAGGCACGCCGAAAAGCGCATGCCGCGGAGCGGCTTTTCTTTCTGAAACCGTTCTTTGACTCTCTGAAGAACCGGCATGTCTTGGCCGGCCCAGAGAATCCGTTTGCGCCCGCCATCGGCCAGCCGCAGGTCCTTGACGTGGTATTT